>SYCM01000015.1 GCA_005786915.1 Bacteroidota bacterium
ACAATGAACATTGGCTGGCGCTGGTTCCGTTTTGGGCGCTGTGGCCGTATGAGCTGCTGATTTTGCCGCGGTGCCCGGTGGCGCGCCTGCCGGACCTAAGCGCGCCGGAGCGCACTGCGTTGGCAGATGGACGGCACCGACGCGGTGATGCTGAGCGGCGAAACCTCCGTGGGGCAATACCCGGTGCAGGTCGTGCAAACCATGGCCCGCATTGCCGAGGCGGCCGAGCGGGCATCGTCGTTCCGCGGCAAGGAGCACAAGCCGTTAGAAGACGTGGCCGAACGCTTCATTTCAGACACGGTATGCTACTATGCGGCTAAAATGGCGAACACTGTAGAGGCGTCCGCCATCTGCACTCTGACGTTTTCGGGCCATTCAGCACAGCTGATTGCCAGCTTCCGTCCGCAAAGCCACATCTACGCTTTCACCGCCAACTACAAGATTTTGAACAAGTTATCGCTTCACTGGGGTGTGCGCGGATTTTACTACGACAGCATGGAGTCCACCGACGCGACGTTTGTCGACATCACTACGCAATTAAAGGCCGCTGAGCTTGTTCGGGCCGGAGAGCGCATTATTCAATTGGCGTCCATGCCCATAGAAGCTAAGGGCACGACCAACACCATTCGGATCAAAGAAGTCCTTTAGTCGGCTCTTGCCGCCGACCTCGAGGGCCTAGAGGTGACGCAGCAGCCTTAGGTCGTTTTCGAACAGCGCGCGGATGTCAGGTATGGCAAACCGCTGCATGGCGATGCGTTCCACGCCCAGGCCAAACGCGAATCCGCTGAATTCCAAGGGATCAATTCCGCAGGACTCCAAAACGGCGGGGTCCACCATTCCGCATCCCAAAATTTCCAACCACCCGGTGCCTTTGGTCATGCGGTAGTCGGTCTCGGTTTCGAGCCCCCACCAAATGTCCATTTCGGCACTGGGCTCGGTGAACGGAAAGTAGCTCGGGCGCAAGCGAATCGCGGTGCGCTCCCCAAAGAAGGCCTGCGAAAACTCGAGCAGCGTTTGCTTCATGTCGGCAAATGAGACGTTGCGATCGATGTACAGCCCCTCGATTTGGTGAAACATGCAGTGGCTGCGCGACGAAATGGCTTCGTTGCGGAACACGCGGCCCGGCGCAATGATGCGGATCGGCGGCGTGCGCGCCTCCATGGTGCGGACCTGGACGTTGGACGTGTGGGTGCGCAGCGCCCAATCAGGGTTTCGGGCCAAAAAGAAGGTGTCCTGCATGTCGCGGGCAGGGTGTTCCGGCGGAAAATTCAGGGCGGTAAAGTTGTGCCAGTCGTCCTCCATTTCGGGTCCCTCAGCAACGGCAAAGCCCATTCGGCGAAAGATGTCGACGAGCTCGTTGCGCACCTGACTGACCGGGTGGTGGCTTCCGGGGGCCACACCCCACCCGGGGCGGGTTACGTCTTCGGCCGCGATGCGCACTTTGGGTTTGACCGCAGCGAGGGCCTCCACCTTTGCCTCCACCGCGGTTTTGAGCTGATTCAGCAGCTGGCCCACCTCCTTGCGTTCTTCGGGCGCCACCGTTTTAAATGCAGCAAACAGTTCGTTAAGCACACCCTTGCGGCCGAGAAAGCGCAGGCGAAGGGCCTCGGCCGCTTCAGCGTTCAAAAGGGTCGCTGACGCAACCTCGTGGAGGTATTCCTGGATTTTAGCCTGCATCGTCGGGGAAACTGCTATATTTGCTTGCTTTATCGCGCAAAACTATGCTAAAGCAAGTGAACTACCGGATCCTTTCTGCTGCCGCCCTCCTCTTGGGGCTGGCCGGCCTCGTCGCTTCGTGCGAAAAACCCCGCACCGGCCCCGGGTACGTGGCCGTACGGGTAATCAACAAAGACAGTGTGGCAATCCAAAACGCGTGGATCCACCTTTCGGCTCCGGGAACCGGAACCCTGTTCACCAATCCCAACACCTACGGCTACTACTACAAAAAATCCGGCCTAAGCGGTTGGACCGATACCCCCTGGAAGTACGAGCGCGAAGCCTACCTCGACATTGAATCTACCAAAGGCGCCTACCGGGGCTGCTCCTTCGTGCACATCGTGCCGGGCGACACGGCGGTTGCCTACGTTATCCTGCGCCCCTACGGCGATCCCAACACCGGATGCTTGTGAAAACCTATCGCTTTCTTGCTTTTGCCGCGGCCCTTTTGACCGCAGGCTTTACGTCGTGCGGCCCTAAAGAGGCCCCCGTGTACCGCTTTCAGATTGAAGTCGTTGTGGTCAATGAAGACGGCGACTTGATTCCCCTCCAAAACGCCTCGGTCCGCGCTACGGCCCCGGTCGTTAACGCCATTCCCGACTTTGAGGGTCGTTCGGGAGTAGACGGAATCGTTCGCGACGTCGACGGCAACGACGTGTTTCAGTATGGACTTCCTGCGGTGCTGCAGGTCACGGCGCAAAAAGGCGGAACGCCTCCAACGGTATTTGGCTGCGGCTACCTCAAGCTCGTGGCCGACAGCACCGCCAAGGTGCAAATCGTCGTTCAGCCCTACGTCGAAGGCGTAAGCGGCTGCTAGACTATGACGGGCCTCGACCTGCTCATTGTAGCCTTAGTTCTGGCCTTTGTGGGGCGCGGAATTTGGCGCGGATTCATCAACGACCTTTCGGGCCTTCTCGGCCTGCTTCTGGGGTACCTCTTTGCGGGGCCGCTGGCCGAGCGCGTCGAGCCCTTTCTTGAGGCATTCATCGACGACGATGGGCTCCGCAGCGGAATCGCCTTCTACCTCAGCCTTTTTGTGCTCTACCTCGCGGTGGTTCTGCTCGGCAAAATCGCCACGCAGCTCTCTAAGCTCATCTTGCTCGGTTGGCTCAACCGCGTTCTTGGCGGCTTCAGCGGCCTAGCCAAAGGATTCATGATTGCATCCCTGGTGGCCCTTCCGCTTCGCTGGTTGGGCGACACTTTTCCGTCGATAGGCCCCGGGGCGGACTACCGCGCTTCGTCAACCTACTACCTCAAGGCGCTGGCCTTGGGCGAGTGGATGACCCCCAATTTATTCCGCGTCGTAGACGGCCTGGATTCCGGGGAGGACGCGACCTTCTAAGTATTCTAGCATCGCTCCGCCGCCGGTGCTCACGTAGCTCACCCGGCTGGAAAGGCCAAATTGCTCCACGGCGGCTACGCTGTCGCCCCCGCCCACGAGCGAGAAAAGCGCGCCCGACTCTGTGGCCTTAGCGATGGCCTCGCCAAGTCCGCGGGTGCCCGCTGCAAAGGCTTCCAGTTCAAACACACCTAGGGGGCCGTTCCAAAGCAAGGTCTTGGCCGAGCCAACCACTTCGGCGTACGCCGACAGGGTCTGAGGGCCCACGTCGAGGCCCATCCAACCGTCGGGGATTTGGGTGCTAGGCGTCACCTGCGTGGCCGCGTCCGCCGCAAAACGGTCCGCCGCCACCACGTCCACCGGCAGGTGAATGCGCACGCCCTTGGACTCGGCGGCGCGCATGATTTGACTCGCTGTTTCCAGGTGCTCGTCCTCCACGAGGCTGTTCCCCACCTGGGCACCTTGGGCCTTCAAAAAGGTGAAGGCCATTCCGCCCCCAATGAGCAGGGCGTCGACGCGGTCCAAAAGG
>SYCM01000016.1 GCA_005786915.1 Bacteroidota bacterium
GCCTACCTCGGCGTGAACATCGCCGACATCACCCCCGAACTGGCCAAAGAACTCAGTATCAAAGAAAGCCAGGGCGTATACATCTCTGACGTCACCGAAGGCGGTGCCGCGGCCGAGGCCGGCATGAATAAAGGGGACGTCCTTGTACAAGCCGGCGGAAAAGCAGTTAAGAAAATGTCGGAACTCCTTGAAGTAATCGGCAGCCGCCGACCGGGAGACAAGCTCAGCGTCGTGGTGCTGCGCGACGGAAAAGAGAAGGTATTCAACGTCACCCTGCGCAACCGCCAAGGCAACACCGAAGTGCTGAAAAAAGAAGACGTGACGACGCTGACTACGCTGGGCGCCACCTTCGAACCGCTCTCGCCAAACGACAAGGCGCGCTTCGGACTGCGGACCGGAGTTAAAATCGTGAATCCGGGCGACGGAAAACTCGCCGCCGCCGGAGTGCCCGCCGGATTCATTCTGGTCAAGCTCAACAACAAGCTGGTCTCGAGCGCTGAAGAAGTCGCCAAGATTTTGGGCGAGCTCGGTCCCGGCGACGGCGTGCTGATTCAAGGCTACCGCCCCAACGGACGGGCTGAAGTTTTTGCCTTCGCCCTGTAAGTAATCATCTCGGGAGGCCCAGGCCGGTTTTGCGTGGACTAAGTGTCCAAAATACGCAAAACCGGCTTTTTTAATGCGCTGAAATACGGGCGCTTAGCAAATAAAAATTGCCTAAAAATGGCTTGAGTCCGCTGGGCCTCCCTCCTACCTTTGCGGCACAACCCCAACCTTAAACCCACCCTTGATGAATCCGTCTGCGAGCGCCTACCCGACGTCCGTGCAAGCCCGAATTTCCCTCGAAAAATCGGCGACCGACTTGCTCAAAACCACCAACGACCTCTTCTACGACCGCAACGTGGAAGTCGTCTTGTTCCGCCAAACCTTGCTCGACCAACGCGCTTCAGAAGTTTTGCACGCCCACGAGCACGCCATGGTTATGGCCGACGAACGGATTTCGGTCGACGACAGCCTCGGGATGGCCCAAGCCCTCTACGAATTCGGTGTGCAGAACGCCCGAATCGACCTCGGACGACTGGCCACGGAATGGCGTCGGGAAGCCGCGACCTACCTGACCCGCAAGACCTTTCTTCAGGCCAAGCTAGCGGACTTTAGCGTCGCCGCAAACCCCGCAACGCAGCCGGCCGACGTGGTGCTCTACGGCTTTGGCCGCATCGGTCGCCTCGTGGCCCGCGAACTCATCGCCCAAGAAGGCCGCGGCGAGCAGTTGCGCCTGCGCGCCATCGTCGTGCGCGGAAGCGGTGCTGAGGATGCCGAAAAACGAGCTTCGCTGCTCCGGGTTGACTCCATTCACGGCCCCTTCGCTGGCACCGTCACTGCAGACCCCGAACATAACGCGTTAATCATCAACGGCCGTCCGGTGCTGCTCATCAATGCGGCCAAGCCCGAAGACATCGACTACTCCGCACTCGGATTACGCAACGTCTTAGTCATCGACAATACAGGGGCCTTTCGCGACCGCGAAGCCCTGGAGCGCCACCAACAGTCCAAAGGTTGCAACAAGGTCCTACTAACCGCCCCGGGCAAGGGACTCCCCAATGTGGTCTTTGGGGTGAACCACGACGGTGATTTTGGCGGAGAGACCATCTTCTCGGCCGCTTCGTGCACCACCAACGCCATCGTGCCTGTACTGAAAGTGATGCAGGACCAATTCGGAATCGAACAGGGCCACATCGAAACGATCCATGCCTACACCAACGACCAAAATCTGGTCGACAACATGCACTCCAAGTACCGTCGGGGCCGGGCCGCCGCGCTGAACATGGTCATCACCGAGACGGGAGCCGGAAGCGCGATCGACAAAGCCCTTCCCGGGCTTGGCGTGAAATTCACGAGCAACGCGATCCGCGTGCCGGTGCCCAACGGCTCCCTGGCCATCCTCAAACTGAACCTGAGCCGTAGCGTTACGCGGGAAGCCCTCAATGCCGCCCTCAAAGCAGCAGCCTACCGGGGTCCCCTGGTGGAGCAAATCAAGTACTCAACCAGCCCTGAACTTGTGTCGAGCGACATCGTCGGCGACTCGTGCTGCTCCATTGTCGACAGCGAGGCCACCTTGCTGCACGCCGACGGCCGGAACGCCGTGCTGTACGTGTGGTACGACAACGAGTACGGCTACACGCGGCAGGTGATGCGCCTTGCCAAGCACATCATGGAGGTCCGCCGCAAGGCCTACTACTAGGCTGCATGCGGCTAGCCAGCAGCTTCTAGCAAGCCGACTTATTTTTGCGGCCATGATTCCGCACTGGCTCGAACGCACGGAACTTTTGGTTGGTACCGAAGCACTGGAACGGGTTATTGGGGCCCACGTACTAGTGGTCGGACTGGGGGGCGTCGGCAGCTTTGCCGTTGAATTTCTGGCACGGGCGGGCGTTGGGCGGCTCACGATCGTCGACGGCGACGTAGTGGACCCCACCAACCGAAACCGCCAGCTTCAGGCGCTTAGCAGCACCCACGGCCAAAAAAAAGCCGAGCTCATTCGGGACCGAGTGCGGGACATCAATCCCGAGTGCCAGGTTGAGGCCATAGACCATTTTTTGGATCCCGAGGCGATGCGCAACCTCCTGCACACGGCCCAAGTCGATTTTGCTCTGGACTGCATCGACAGCGTGCAGCCCAAGCTCAACTTCATTCGCACGGCTTTGACGGA
>SYCM01000017.1 GCA_005786915.1 Bacteroidota bacterium
CGCACCGGATCCAACATGGCTGCGGCGACCACCCTCCGCATCGCCGAGTCGGTTCCCCACGCGGTGGCCGTTAAAGAAGCCAGCGGCAACATGGAACAGTGCATGGAAGTGATCCTCGGAGCGCCGGCGGGCTTTGACCTGCTCAGCGGCGACGACAACCTCACGCTGCCGTTGATCGCGTGCGGGGCCCAGGGCGTCATTTCGGTCAGCGGACAGGGTTTCCCCAAAACCTTCAGCCAGATGGTTCGCGACGCCCGATCGGGCAATCTGGCTGCGGCGCAGCAGGGCCATTACGCCCTCCTTCGCTTTACCCAGCAGCTCTTCGCCGAGGGCAATCCGGGCGGAATCAAGTCGGCCCTCAAACACCTTGGTATCAGCGGCGACGCGCTGCGCCTCCCGCTATGGCCCGTTTCAGAGGCCCTCGACGCCGCCCTCGCCCAATCGGTACGCCAATTGCAGCACCACGAAGCATGAAGCATTGGATTATTGCCGTCGCGCTGGCGGCCCTGACCGCCGCGTGCGGAGACTACAACAAGGTCCTGAAGAGTACGGACCCCGCCTACAAACTCGAGCGGGCCATTCAGTACTTCGACACCAAGAACTACAGCAAGGCGTATCCGCTTTTTGACGAGTTAATGACTTCGTACCGCGGAACCACCAAAGCCCAAATCGTCTACCGGTACTTCGCCCGCACCCTTTATGCCCAGCGCGAATACCTTTTGGCCTCTTACCACTTCAAACGCTTCGCCCAAACGTTTCCCAGCGACGAATTCGCTGAAGAAGCGGCCTACCTCGGGGCCCATTGCGCCTACCTCGACGCGCCGTCGACGACCTTGGATCCGGCCTTGACCTACCAGGCGATGGACGAGCTTCAGCTGTTCATCAACACTCGGCCCGACTCGAAGTTCTTGCCCGAGGCCAACGCCCAAATCGACGAGCTCCGCCGCCGGCTTGAAGAAAAGAGCTTCCTCATCGCCAAGGGGTACCACCACCGCAACCAGTTCGCAAGTGCGGTGGTCTCCTTCAACGTGATGCTCACGGACCACCCGGCGAGTCCGCGCCGCGAAGAAGCCATGTACTACCGAATTGAATCGGCTCTGAAGTACGCCGAGAATTCCATCGAAAGCAAGCAGGAGGAGCGGTTTCGCGAAGCCACTACCTACGTCAACGAATACCAGTCGACGTTTCCCGAAGGCAAGTACGCCGCTCAAGTTTCGGCATACGCAAAGCGAATTGCCGCGCGGAACCGAAAATAATCGTACTTTTGCCCTCCTAATTGCAACTTAGATAACCTCGAACCATGGATAAAGCGCACCTCTCTGCCTCGAAGACGACCAAAACGTTGGATTTCAACGAGCTGGATGCTGCTACCGGCAACATCTACGAGGCGATTGCCCAGATTTCTCGCCGCGCCGAGCAAATCAACGAGACCCTGCGTGCCGAAATCAACGAGAAACTCGAAGATTTTCAGGTGGTTACCGACAGCCTTGAAGAAGTGTTCGAGAACAAGGAGCAAATTGAAATGTCGCGCCAGTACGAGTCGCTGCCCAAGCCCCACGCCATGGCCGTTCGCGAGTGGCTCGACGGCAAGGTGTACTACCGCTACCCCGAGGCCGACAGCACCAACGCCTAACGAGCATGGTACTGCAGGGGCGCCGCATCCTGCTGGCCGTGAGTGGCGGCATAGCTGCCTACAAAATCCCCTTTTTCGTTCGCCTGCTGCGCCAATCCGGTGCCGAAGTTCGCGTGGCCGTTACTCCAGCAGCAGAGGAGTTCGTGACGCCTCTGACGTTGGCGGCGTTGAGCGGACACCCCGTCGAGCAGCACCTGGTGCTTCGCGGCGGCGGCCGAACCTCTTGGAACAACCACGTACACCTCGCCGAATGGGCGGAGGCCCTCGTAGTGGCGCCCGCGACCAGCAACACGCTGGCCAAGGCGGCCCACGGACTCTGCGATAATTTGCTGACGTCGTTGGTGCTGTCGGCCAAGTGCCCGGTATTTTGGGCGCCGGCGATGGACCTTGACATGTATGCTTATCCGGCGACGCAAGGCAATTTGGACCGGCTTCGCGGCATGGGGCACCACGTGTGGCCTTCGCCCGAGGGCGAGCTCGCTTCAGGTTTGACGGGTGCAGGGCGCATGGTCGAACCTGAGTTTATGCTCCGGGCGCTGGAGCTGCACTTCGGTGCGCGCGCTTTTTGGGCAGATAAGACGCTGCTTTTGACCTCGGGTTCGACCGAAGAGGTGCTCGATCCGGTGCGGTTTTTAACGAACGGTTCCAGCGGGCAAATGGGGGAGGCGCTGGCCGCCGAAGCGGAGCTTCGCGGCGCCAAGGTGCATTGGGTGCGCGGACCGCTTCGCCGGGCCGACCGATCGTGGTCGCCGAGAGTTCAGGTGGTTTCGGTGCGGAGCGCCGCAGAGATGCACGCCGCCGCCCTTCAGGCCTTGCCCGAAGCCTCGGTCGTGATCGCGGCGGCGGCGGTCGCTGACGTGCGCCCGTCGGCGCCCCAAGACCGCAAAACCCCCAAGGAATACCTCAACCGCCCCCTGGAACTCGTCCCCAATGCCGACATCCTGGCAGACTTGGCGGTGCGCAAAGCACCGGGCCAATGGATTCTGGGATTTGCCCTCGAAACCCACGACCCCGTCGAATCGGCCCGGGCCAAACTCCGCCGCAAAGGCGCAGACGCCCTCGTGCTCAACCTCGACGGTCCGGCGACCGGAATGAATTCCGCCACCAACCAAATCAGCCTGATACGCCCTGAAGGCATCGAAGAGGGTCCGCTGGAGACCAAAGAACAGGCAGCGCGGCGCATCCTCGATTGGGTTGAGCGCTACGCGGGCAACGCGTAACTTCACCACGTGAAACCATTTGCCCTCCTCGTGGCCCTACTGCTGGGGCTCAGCGGCCTTGCCGCCCAAGAATTCTTTGTGGAAGTCAAAGTACAAGCGCCTGAAATTCAAACCAATGACCGGCAGGTCTTCACCCAGCTGGAGCAGGTAATCCGCGACCTCATCAACAACCGCGCGTGGACCGAAGACACGTGGGAGCAGGCGGAACGAATCCGCGGTTCCTTGGTGTTCACGCTGCGCAGCTACGACCAAAGCACCGGCCAGATGTCGGGCAACCTGCAGGTGTCTTTTGCGCGTCCGGTGTACGGGTCCGACTACAACTCCACCACGTTTACCTACCAGGACCCCGACGTGCGGTTTCGCTACCGCCCCAACGAAATCGTCGAATTCCAGCCCAACCAGTTCAACGACCTGGCGTCGCTCGTGGGCTTTTATGCCTACCTGGCCCTGGGGCTGGACGAGGCCTCGTTTGACGCCGAAGGGCGCGCTTCGCTGCAGTCCGCGCTTCAAGTGGCCCAAACGGCGCAGGCTTCGGGGGCGGGCGGCGGATGGGACCGCTTCGCGTCCACGCGCAACCGCTTTTGGCTGATCGAGGACCTGCTCAACCCGGCCAATGAGGCCTTTTTGCAGGCCTGGTACCGCTACCACCGCGAAGGCTTGGACCGCCTGTCGAACCTTGCCACGCAAACCCAAGCCAAGCAGGCCATCGCCGGAGCCGTGATGGCGCTCAAGCCCCTCCACACGCGCCAGCCCAACATGTTCTTGCTCCGGTGGTTTTTTGATGCCAAATCAGTGGAGCTCCAGCAGGTGTACTCGGGCGGACCCCAGGTACCGACCCAGGAACTCGTCGAGGCCTTACAAGTCATGGACGCATCAAACGCAAGTAAGTACCTAAAAATGGGTACGGCTCGTTAGCTTGAATTAGGTTTGCGCCATGCTCCGCCGCCTCCATATTGAACGCTTTGCGCTGATCGACCAGCTGGACCTCGAGGTGCAGCCGGGCTTTACCGTGGTGACGGGCGAGACGGGGGCGGGAAAGTCGATTTTCTTGGGCGCCCTGCAGCTCGCCTTGGGCGGGCGCGCGGAATTTGCCACCGTTGGCCAGCCAGGCTTCAAGTGCGTGGTGGAGGCGGAATTTTCGGTTTCCGATTCCCGTAAGACCGAACTGGGTTCGGAGGATTGGGATTGGTGGGGCGGCACAACGTCGGCCAACCTCGTACTTCGCCGCGAAATCCACCCCGGCGGCCGCAGCCGCGCGTTCATCAACGATTCGCCGGTGCGCCTGGACGAGCTCAAGCGGATTTCGAGCGCCTTGGTAGACATTCACAGCCAGCGCGACGAGGGACTTTGGGCCCGGAGCGAGGGCATCGTGCTCCTGCTCGAGAACTTTGCTCCGCAGTCGGCCCTTGACGCCCGACTGCAGTACGGAGCGGCTTGGAACGCCTACGTCGCCCGCGAACAGGAGCTCCGCGACTTGGAGGCCGAGCTCGGTTCGGTTCAGGATCCGGAGTACTTGAATTTTGTGGTGCACGAACTCAAAACCCTCAACCTCAAGCCGGGCGAAGAGGCGCAGCTGCGACAACGGCTCTCGACCTTAAGCCACATAACCGAGCTGCACGAAACCTGCGTGGAAGTCTTGGAGTCGTTGGATCGGGACGAACAGGGGCTTTCGGCGTTGGCCAGCCAGCTGCGTCGGGCGGGGGAGCGGGTAGCTCGCCGCACGTCCGCGCACGAAGAGTTGGTCGAACAAGGCCTAGCGCTCGAAGAACTGCTGCGGGACCTCCGCGCCCAGTGGTACGACCTGCTCGAGCAGCTCGACGCCGATCCGACCGAACTGGCCGAGGCCGAGGAACGGCTCGCCCAGCTGGACCGCATTCAGCGCAAGCACCAGTGTGCCGACGAAGCGGCGCTGCTCGCGCACATGGACGTGCTGACGCGCCGTCAGGAGCTGTGGGAGCAAGGTCAGGAGCGCCGGACAATGGCCCAAGCCGAACTCGCTCGAGCTCAAGAGGCCCTCGTACGAGCCGGCGAGCAATGGAACGAAATCCTGCTGCAGGGAGCCCCTGACCTGGTCACGGCCGTATGCCAAGGCTTGGCAGAACTGGCTATGCCGCAAACCCAAATCGCGGTTCGGGCGCAGCTCAGGTCCGCCCCGGGCCCCCAAGGCAGCTACACCTACCGGCTGGAGTTCAGCGCCAATCCGGGCCAACCGATGCATGAGCTCAGAAAGGTGGCCTCAGGCGGCGAACGCAGCCGACTGATGCTGGTGCTCAAGCGCTACCTCGCGCAACGTCAGGGGTTGAGCACGGTGCTGTTCGACGAAATCGACACGGGCGTTTCGGGCGGAACGGCGGCCAAGATGGCCTCCGTCCTTCGGGCCATGAGCCGGGATGCTCAGGTGCTGGCGATCACCCACCTACCTCAGGTTGCCGCGAAGGGAGCCCAGCATTGGGTGGTGGAAAAGTCGAGCGACGGTTCTTCCACCCGCACCCAGCTTCGGGTACTCGACGAAGCGGAGCGGCTTCAGGAAGTTGCGCGACTGCTGTCCGACGGAAGCCTTAGCTCGCTTGCCCTTGCGCAAGCGCAATCGCTGATGGCGACCTCCGAGTGATTTTTGCCGATATTTGCCCCATGAACAACGTACTCGCAGGAAAAAAGGGCATCATCTTCGGAGCCCTCAACAGTGACTCCATCGCATGGAAGGTCGCCGAACAGTGCCATGCCCAAGGGGCGCAACTCGTGCTCACGAATGCCCCTATGGCGATGCGCATGGGCGAAATCAATGCGCTCGCTGAGAAGACCGGCGCGCCGGTTATTGGGGCTGACGCCACCAGCTTGGAAGATCTTCAAAACCTGCTTCAGTGCGCCATGGACCACTTTGGCGGCAAAATCGACTTCATCCTTCACAGCATCGGTATGTCGGTGAACGTGCGAAAGAGCCGTCCATACACCGACCTGAACTACGACTTTTTAACCAAAGGCTGGGACGTGTCGGCCGTGAGCTTCCACAAAGTACTCCAAACGGCCTACCAAATGGACGCCCTGAGCGATTGGGGTAGCGTGCTCGCGTTGAGCTACATTGCCGCGCAGCGCACGTTCCCCGACTACAACGACATGGCCGAAAACAAGGCCTACCTCGAGTCGGTGGCCCGCAGTTTTGGCTACCACTACGGAATCCGAAACAAGGTCCGCGTCAACACCATCAGCCAATCGCCGACCCCCACGACGGCGGGCAGCGGCGTGAAGGGCTTCAACGCC
>SYCM01000001.1 GCA_005786915.1 Bacteroidota bacterium
TTCCACGGGGTGAGCCCGTCGACCACGAGGCCTCCGCCCGTTTCTATGTAGATGGCGGGAGAGAACGATACGATTCCGCTCCAAAGATCCGGGTAGCTGTGCATGAGGCGAAAGCCTAAAATTCCGCCCATCGACGAACCCCCAAAGTAGCGGCGGTCGGTAAGGGGGTATTGGGATTGGATCCACGGCAGCACCGTCTGCGTCAGGTACTCGGCGTAGGCGTCGCCGACCTCACCCGGGCCGTATTCTTTGCGGCGCTGGTTGTCGGGCTCAAACGAGCACTTCAGCCCCACGGCGAGGGTGGGCGGAATCGCGCCCTCGGCCTCGAGCTGGGTCAGGGCCTCGTCGACCGCCCAGTCAACCCCAAAGCTGGTCTGGGCCGGATCAAAGCAGTTTTGGCCGTCCGACATCAAGAGCAAGTCGTACTTCTGTTCGGGCTGCAGGGGCGCAGAGGTCCACACCCACATGGGGCGCTGCGGAAAGCGTCCTTTGGGGTCGGGCGGAGTCAGGAGCTCGGTGAGCACGCCCGTGACCTGGCCGTCGTTGACCCGCTGGGGGGCGCTGAACGACAGGGCGTGAAAGGCAGTATCCATTCCGCGGTAGCCCGCGACGTCGCGAAACGGAACTCCCGAAGCCAATCGGGCCTCTTTGGCCCAGGATCCGAGGGTGAATTTGAAAGCCATGGCGCTGTCGCGGGTCGTGAACTGGGCCTGCCATTCGTGGCTGGCCGTGCGCTTCATGGGGAGTCCGCGGCCGTTCCAGCCGCCGAGTTCGGGGTTGTAGCCGGTGATCCACACGGTGTCGGCGGGGTCCAGGGCCTCGGCGGTGGTCAAGGTGACCCGCGTGGGCTTCAGTGGCGATGGAGCCGCCAGTTTGATGCCGCAGGATGCCGTTAGGACGGCGGACAGAAGAATTAGGATTCGAGTCGTTGTTCCCATTGGGCGCGGTGTTTACGGTGGTACAGTTCGCGCACAATTCCGTCAGAAACCCCGATTTTGGGCACGTAGACCCAGGTCGCATGGGTCCAACGCAGCACGCGGCGGTAGATGCGCAAGGCCGGAACAATAACGTCGGCCCGGTCGAGGTTGAGGCCGAGCTGCAGCACGCGTTCGTCGGGCGTCATGGCCTCGAGCTGCTTGCTGAAGCGGTCCAGGTACTGCTTGCTGAGGGGTTCTTCGACGGGGCGTCCGCTGATTTTGTGGGCTTTGTTGATGTTTCCGCCCGCGCCCACCAAAGCTACGGGGCCGTCGAGTTGCGCGACCTCTGACTCGAGCCAGGTACGCAGGTCTTCCCAGACCGCCTCGCTGTCTGCGTCGCTGAGTAGGCGCACGGTTCCGAGCGGAAAAGAGCGCGAAGCCAGCGCATGCCCGTCGCGAAAGAAGGTGAGCTCAGTCGAGCCCCCGCCCACGTCGACGAAGCACAAGTTGGGCTCCTCAGGGTGAATGCGGTCAAAAAGCTTGGCGTGAAAGACGAGCTTGGCCTCCTCTTCGCCGTCGATAATCTCAATTCCGATGTCGGCCGCGCGGCGCACCCGGCGGATCCATCGCGCGGAATTCTTGGCCTCGCGCATCGCCGAGGTGGCGCAGGCCCGGTAGTCGGTGACTCCGTTGACGCGCATGATGGCCGCAAACGCCCGCATGGCGTCGACCAAGCGGTAGCCGGTTTCTTTACTGATTTCCCCCTGGGTGAACACCTCGGCGCCCAAGCGCACCGGGAGCCGCGTGATCGATACCTTTTTGTAGTAGGTGTAGGTCGGCGTAGGAATCACATGGCTAATCAGCAAGCGAATCGAGTTGGAACCGATGTCAATGGCGCCCAACGTCAGGAACTTCATGCTCATGCCTTGCGCTTTTTGGCTTGCTTTTTCACGTACTCGTACAGCTCCATTTGGCTTCGGATACGTGGACCGGGCGCAACGCGGTGCACGCTGCGGCCCTCGGCGTCGTACACGCGTGCCTTGACGTTGTCGCGAAACTGAATGTCGAGGTGGTCGAGGATTTCGCGCTGGATGCGGGGATCAAGGACTGGCGCGCCCACTTCGACCCTAAGGTCGAGGTTGCGGGTCATCATGTCAAACGAGGCCAGGTACATCTTGGGGTCGCCGTCGTTGGCGAAGTAGTAGACGCGGCTGTGCTCTAAAAAGCGGTCGACGATGCTCACGACGTGGATATTTTCGCTAAGCCCTGTTACGCCTGGGCGCACGCAGCAGACTCCGCGCACAATCAGGCGCACCTTAATGCCGGCCTTGCTCGCCTCGTAGAGCTTTTCGCCGATGTCGTAGGAGCTCAGTGAGTTGAACTTCATGATGATTTCGGCCTTTTTGCCCTTTTTGGCGTGGGCTATTTCGCGGTCGATGCACTTAATGATGCCGCTGCGGCTGTAGTGCGGACTCACCAGCAATTCCTTGTACTTGATGACCTTATAGGGCTCATAAAGGAACTCAAACACTCGGGCCACGTCGGCGCAAATCACGGGGTTTGCCGTGAGTAAGAGGTAGTCGGTGTAGACCTTGGCTGAGCCCTCGTGAAAGTTGCCCGTGCCCACTACCGCAAAGTACTCTTTGCCACCGTCAGCCGTGTTGCGCTCGATGTGCACGACTTTGCTGTGCACCTTGAGTCCCTCGACGCCGGTCTGGACCTCGATGCCCACTTTGCGCATTTTCTCGAGGTAGTGCAGGTTATTTTCTTCGTCAAACCGCGCCTGAAGCTCAATGACCACCCGCACTTTTTTGCCGTTTTTGGCGGCGTTGATCAGCGCCGAAACGATGCGCGATTGGCTCGCCAACCGGTATAAGGTAATGCTGATCTTGGTCACCGAAGGGTCGATGGCCGCTTCGCGCAAGAAGCGCACCAAACTCAAGAAGTTGTGGTAGGGCAAAAACAACAGCACGTCCTTTTGGCGAACCACGTTCATCTGCGACTTCTCCATGTCGAGGTCAGGGTGCTGCAGCGGTTCGAGGCGCGGATGCTCCAGGTGCGCCCCCCCGATGTTGGGAAAGCGCATCAGGTCTTTTTTGTTGTGGTAGCGGCCGCCCGCAATCACCGCGTCGCTGTTTTGCATGCCGATGCGCCCCATGAGGTAGGCCAAGAAATCGGCTGGCATGTCGCGGTCGTACACCATGCGCACCGGATCGCCCACTTGGCGGTCCTCGAGTCCGCGGCGCACGCGGTCGAGCACCGTACTGCTCACGTCGTGGTGGTCCAAATCGAGCTCGGCGTCGCGTGAGATTTTAAATGTGTAGGCCTCGATGCGCTGCGAAGGAAACAAAAAGTATGCGTACTGCAGGTTGTGGCGCAGCACGTCGTCCAAAAACATAAGGTAGTTTTTACCGTACTTAGGGAGTTCGATAAAGCGCCCGTGGATTTCGGCCGGAACCTCCACCATCGACAAAACGGGTTCGCCGCCCAGCTTGGGCCAAAGCCGAATGGCCAGGTAGATTGAGGCGTCGTTGAGCTCGGGAAACGGCAGGTGGTCCTGCAAAATCATCGCAAAGATGGTCGGACTGACCTTATCGATGTAAAACTTGCGGATGTGGTCTTTCTGGCCCTGGGTCAAGTCGTTCTCGTCGATGATTTTAATTCCTTCGAGCTCCAGGGCGACCATGAGCTTGGCGTAAGTGGTCTCCACCCGGTCGTTGAGCACGTTAACCTCAGACTGAATGGCGTGCAGAAGGTCGTTGGGGTCCCACCCCCCCAGGGTTTCTTTTACTTTTTTGACGTCGTCTGACTCCGACATGCGCTGGATCGTCGCGTACCGCACGCGAAAGAACTCGTCGAGGTTGTTCGAAAAGATGCCCAAAAACCGCAGGCGCTCAATCAAGGGATTGCGCTCATCCTCAGCCTCTTGCAGCACTCGTGCATTAAACTGCAGCCAGCTTAAGTCTCGATTCACAAATCGAGAGCGCAAATCACTCATTTTGCCCATATTATAAAAGTATTACTTGAGGTTTTTCGGAAAATCAAAGTACCGAAGTTCTGCCTCTCCCTGCAAGCCGCTCCACGTAGAAGTTGCAAATTCGAGCACCGCGACTCCGGCGGTCGGCATGTTTTCGGCAAATCCCGGCACGGAGTCTGAAATGAACTCGCTCATTCCGGGGTTGTGACCAAAGAGCATCACGGCTTCGGGGTCGTGGGGAATTCCGCGCAAGAAGCCCGCGATTTGATCGTGCGACGCGGCATAGAGCTCGTCGGCCATATGTACCTTTTCAAGCGGAATCCCTAGCGCGCGGGCAAAGATCATGGCCGTATGCAGGGTGCGCGTAGCCGGAGAAGTGTAAACTGCCGGGCGGCGGTGCAGCACGTCCCGGAGCCATTCCGCCATCAAGTGGGCGTCGCGAATTCCACGGCCCTTGAGCGGACGGTCCATGTCGGGAAGCTCGAGGTACTCCCAGGAGCTCTTGGCGTGGCGAACGAGGTAAACGGTTTTCATACGGGGTGCGTAAAAATGGCGAGCCAACGTGACCGCCACGTTACCCCCAAATCAATTCTCGTTCCGTTTTACCTGATTCCAAAGGGAATCCCAAACCTCTAAGGTCTGTTTGGCGTTGGCGTCGCCGCGCTCAGCCAGCAGCGCCTCCATGGCCTTAAACCGGCGCAGGAACTTGTCGTTGGCCCGGGCCAGGGCCTGCTCCGGATCCCAGCCGCGGTGCCGGGCGTAGTTGACGAGGGCAAAAAAGAGGTCGCCCAGCTCTTCTTCGGCCGCGGCGTCATCGGGCGCGCTGCGAAGCTCCTCGAGCTCCTCTTCGACCTTATCCCACACGCCGTCGATCGAGGGCCAGTCAAATCCGACGCCCCGCACTTTGTCTTGCATGCGGTAGGCCTTCACCAACGCGGGAAGTGCTTTGGGCACCCCGTCGAGCACCGATTTGGCCGGTGCGGAACCTTTTTCGGCCAACTTAATGGCTTCCCAGTTGGCTTTGACGGCCTCGGCGTCTTCAGCGTTGACGTCGCCGTAAATGTGCGGATGCCGGCGCACCAGCTTGTCGCACACGCCGTGCAGCACATCCGCCACGTCAAAGTGGCCCTGCTCGCTCGCGATTTTGCAGTAAAACACGAGGTGGAGGAACAAGTCTCCGAGTTCCTTTCCCAATTCGGACCAATCGCCCGCATCAATGGCATCGGCCAGTTCGTAGGTCTCTTCGATCGTCAAGATGCGAAGCGTTTGCTCCGTTTGAACCTTGTCCCACGGGCACTGGGCCCGCAAGTCGTCCATGATGCCGAGCAGGCGCTCAAAGGCCTCGAGCGCAGAACCGCGGTCGGGATTACTCGCCATCCGCAGCCTTGGGTGCCGCTTTTTTCTTGGCCGGCTTGGCCTTGGGCTCATCGGCCGCCGCTGCCGGTGCGTCCGCAAAGAATTGGTAGCGGACCAAGGCGTTGTACCACTGAAAAAACTTGCGCATGTCGCTGACGTACACGCGGCTGTCGTCGTAGTCGGGGACCAACTTGGCAAACTCAGCAGTCACCAGGGCGCTGTCGGCGTTGTGGGCCACGGCCTCTTGCCCGTTGAGGGCGGCTCCGACGGCGGCAAACACTTCGCGAAGCGGACGCTCGCCCTCCACGGTGTACAGGGCCATCTCGTCGAGCACGTGCACCTGCTGGCGCGCCGAGGCGCTGACGCGGGCGCCCCCGCCGAGGGGCTCGGCCACCAGACCGGTACGGGTAGAGGCAACGAGTTGGAAGAGTCCGGGGCGACCCGCAATGGCGAGTACGTGCTTGAGGTCGTTCATGGTTTGTTCGCTTGAATTTGCTGCATTAAAAGAGTGTCTGCGCCGCTGCGCGTAATCGAGAGCAAGGTGTCGACCCGGGGAGCCCAAGGGTGCTGCGGGTAGTACTGCAGAAACATTTCGTAGGCCTGACCGGCGCGCATGCGGTCGTTGAGGTTCACGTCAAAGGTGGTGGCCACGGCAAAAAGCGCCCGCGGACCGTAGCTCTGGGGCAGCGAATCGACGACGCGCATGTAGTAGCGAATCGCAAAAAGTGCCCGGCTCGGAATCTGCGACTCCAAGTCGCCTGCCGCCAGCTGGTAGCGCGCCCAAAGCGAGTCGCTTTCTGCTTGATTGGCCGCCGCTTCGAGGCGCTGCGCGAGGGCATACGACCCCGTGGAGTCCTCGGCCCAGTTTTGCTTGGCGGTGAGCTCCTGAATGGCTTTTTCGCCGTCTACCTTGGCCGTACACGCGGCCAACAATCCTGCGGCGCTAAGGGCTAACGCGTACTTTTTCATGCTACGTTGAACTTCATTCGGTAGTTTGCCGTGACTTTGCCCGCCGCGATGTCCTTGAGGCGGCCCTGAATCAGTCGTTTTTTGAGCGGACTCAGGCGGTCAGTAAAGAGAATCCCCTCAATGTGGTCGTACTCGTGCTGAATGATGCGTGCCGGAACGCCCGTGTAGGTCTCCTCGTGCCACTGGCCTTCAAGGTCTTGGTAGGCGATGCGCAAGGTCTCGCGGCGGACCACGGTCTCGTGCAGGTCGGGGATGCTCAAGCAGCCTTCTTCAAAACCCCATTCCTCGCCGGTTTCTTCCAAAATTTCGGCGTTGATAAACGCTTTTTTAAACGACTTGAGCACCTCAGCGTCTTCGGCGTGGTCGGGGTCGTCGGCAAAGGGAGCGCCGTCGACGACGAAGACCCGAGTACTGATCCCTATTTGGGGCGCCGCGAGGCCCACTCCCTTGGACGCGTACATGGTTTCAAACATCGAATCAACGAAGGCCGAAAGTTCGGCAGACGGGCACACCACGTCTTTGGCGCGACGCTTGAGCACCAGAGAGCCGTAGGCGGCAATTGGGTAAACCATGGCGCAAAGATACCCCCTACCTTTGTGGTCTGCGCAGTACTGCGCGCCAAAAAGCATGTGGATAGGCCTTGACCCTGGACTTCGCCGAACCGGCCTCGCTGAGAGCGACGCGCAGGGAATGATGGCGTTCCCGGTGGCCGCCCTGTCGACCGCCGAGCTCGCGCGCGAGCTCGCCCGGCGCTACGGCGACGGTTCGGGGATTCGCGGCATCGCGCTGGGAAGTCCGCAGCAACTGAACGGAGCGCCCTCTCAAGGTGCAGAAGCCCGCGATCTTGTGGCCAAAGCCCTGGAGGCTTTGTGGCCCTCGGTTCCGGTGCACCTGGTCGACGAGCGACTGACCTCCAAACTCGCCGCCCAAGGTGCCGCGCTTCTCGGCCGGTCCAAGGCCGTCAAAAAAGACAAAGGCCAGCTCGACGCGGCCGCAGCAAGCTTGATCTTAGAAAACTACTTACACCAAAAGAAATGACACCCAACTGGACTGAACTCCGCGCGACCATTGAGCGTGTATGGGAACACCGCGACGAACTGCAAAGCCCTGAGGCCCATTACGCGGTGGGCCAAGTCATCGCGGCACTGGACCACGGAACCCTTCGCGTGGCCGAACCCGTTGAGGGCGGCTGGCACGTCCATGAATGGGTTAAAAAAGCGGTGGTTCTTTACTTTCCGCAGCGCAAAATGGAAACGTTTGAGGCGGGTCCCATGGAATTTCACGACAAAATGCCGCTGAAGCGCAACTACGCCGCCTTGGGCGTGCGCGTGGTTCCGCATGCAGTGGCGCGCCACGGAGCGTACCTAGCTCCGGGCGTCATCATGATGCCTTCCTACGTCAACATTGGGGCCTATGTGGGTCCGCGCACCATGGTCGACACGTGGGCAACTGTGGGCAGCTGCGCGCAAATCGGTGCCGACGTGCACCTTTCGGGCGGAGTCGGGATCGGCGGCGTCCTGGAACCCTTGCAGGCGGCCCCCGTGATTGTCGAAGACGGCGCGTTCATCGGATCGCGGTGCATCGTCGTCGAGGGCGTGCGCGTGGGCCGCGAAGCCGTACTCGGCGCCAACGTGGTCCTCACCGCGTCGACCAAAATCATCGACGTCACGGGTTCAGACCCGGTGGAGTACCGCGGCTACGTGCCCGAGCGCAGTGTCGTAATCCCCGGAACCATGCCCAAGGACTTTGCCGCCGGAACCTACCACGTGCCTTGCGCGCTGATCATCGGCCGCCGCAAAGAGAGCACCGACCAAAAGACCTCGTTGAACGACGCCCTGCGCGAGTATCAAGTGGCCGTTTAAATGGCAGAACCCTACTCGCAGTGGATTGACCACGCGCTGTTCCGCGCAGTGGGCGCCGCGGCCGACGAGCTCGGCCTGCCCTGCTATGTCGTGGGAGGCTGGGTGCGCGATCGGTTGCTCGACCGCCCCAATTCCAAAGACGTAGACTTCGTCGTCGTCGGCGAGGCCAAAGCCGTAGCCGAAACGGCGGCCCGGTCCCTCAAGGCCGGCAAGGTCGCCGTCTACGCCAATTTTGGTACCGCCCAGTTCACCTGGAAGGGTTGGCAAATTGAGTTTGTCCAAGCGCGCACCGAGAGCTACCGAAGCGAATCGCGCAAACCCAACGTTCAGCCTGGCACCCTCGAAGACGACCAGCGCCGCCGCGACTTCAGCATCAACGCCATGGCCGTGGGCGTGCACCGGGCCGCTTGGGGCGAGCTTCTCGACCCGTTTGGGGGCCGCGCCGACCTCGAGGCCCAAATCCTGCGCACGCCGCTCGAACCGACCGAAACGTTTAGCGACGACCCGCTGCGCATTTTGCGCGGACTCCGCTTCGCAAGCCAACTCGGCTTTGCACTGGACCCCGCCTGCCTCGAAGGCATGGCGGCCACCGCAGACCGCCTGAGCATTTTGTCGCCCGAACGCGTGCAGACCGAGCTACTCAAGATTTTGGAAAGCCCTAAGCCCTCCGTAGGCCTGGGCCTGATGTTTCGCTGTGGCGCCATGCAGGTGCTGCTGCCCGAAGTAGCTGCGCTGGCCGGAGTCGACGAAGTCGAAGGCCACCTTCACAAAGACAATTTTTGGCACACCCTTGAGGTGGTCGACAACACTGCCGAGCAATCCCCAAACGTATGGCTGCGCTTGGCGGCGCTGCTCCACGACATCGGAAAGCCTCCGACCAAGAAGTTTGTGAAGGGCATCGGGTGGACCTTTCACGGGCATGAGTTTTTGGGCGGAAAAATGGCCAAGAAGCTCTTTCGCCGCCTGGCGCTGCCGTTGGACGCCCGCATGGATTACGTGGTGAAGCTCATCCAAATGAGCTCCCGCCCCATCGCCGTGGTCAGCGACACCGCCACCGACAGCGCGGTGCGCCGCCTGCTTTTTGACGCGGGGGCCGACATCGACGACCTGATGATCCTGTGCTCCAGCGACATCACCACCAAAAATCCGCGCAAAAAATCACGATACCAAGCTAATTACGAGCACGTTAAGGCCAAAATGGCCGAAGTAGAGGCGCGCGACCAGCTGCGCAACTGGCAGCCCCCAATCGACGGAAGCCAGTTGATGGACTGGTTTGATTTGCCCCCGGGTCCGCTCGTTGGCCAGCTGAAAACCGCGGTCCGCGAAGCCATTTTAGATGGCGTAATCCCCAATACCTTTGACGACGCCCGCGCTTTTGTCACCGCATGGGCTGCTGAACACGGAATTTCTGCTAAACCATGAGCACTACAGTTGTACGCGTCATTTTAAATACCGAAGACGACATCTTTCGCGACGTCGCACTTTCAACTTCCAGCACCCTCGAAGCGGCGCACCGCGCATTTGCGGCCTCGTTTGACCTCAACGAAGGGCAAATGGCTTCGTTTTACCGCACCGACGAGGAATGGAATCAAGGCGACGAGATTTCGCTGATGTCGATGGACCCCGCTGCCGGCCCCAGCATGGCCGACTTGACGGTGGGCGACGTGCTCGGCGCCCCCGGGCAGCGCTTGCTTTTTGTTTACGACTTTTTGGAAATGTGGAGTTTTTTGGTGGAGTTTGTGCGCCACGAAGACCGCAGCCTTGAGGGCAGCGAAGTGGTGCTAAGCTATGGAGCACGCCCCGAAAACGCCCCCGAGCTGCAGTACGGCGACGCGGCGGCAGGATCAGGCCTCGACGACGACGATTTTGGCGACGACGACGACGAATTTGGATTTGACGAAGAGGATCTGGCCGACGGCTACTCTTCTTCAGAAGACTGGTGAAACTCGAGCGCCTCGATGGCGCGAATCGGGAGTTCCTCTGAGTTCTTGAACACCACCGTGTGCTCGGTGCAGGCCCAAAGGGTGGTATGCAGGGCAAATCGGCCCTGGTCTGCGGTAAAAAACAGGGTCACCTTGCGCTCTTCGACGTTGCCCTGAAACGTGGCCTGGTGCAGTACTTTCCACCGTTCTTGGCGGAGTTCAGGGTCGACCACTTGGTCGTCTGCGCCAAAGGTCAACGCCGTTAAGGCTCCGCGCTCAATGAGGCGAAAGGCAGATCGCTGTTCGGGCTGTGCGGGAAAGGCCATGATTAAATATACGGAATTTTGGCAACCTACCTTTGCGGCATGGACCACGACGGCGCCCTTTGGATGATTCACGGACCGACCGCGTCGGGCAAAACCCGGCTCGCCATCGATCTGGCGCGCCATCTGGGGACCGAAGTGGTCAACTGCGACGCCCGTCAAGTGTACCGCGAACTCCGCATTGGGGTCGCCCGCCCTAACCCCGAGGAGCTGGCGGAGGTTCCGCACCACGGAATCGCCAGCCACAGCATCCACGAGCCCCTGACCGCAGCAACGTATGCCGCATGGGCCGAGCCGGTGGTGCGCGACGTGCTCGAACGCTGCGGTTCGGCGGTGGTCGTCGGCGGTTCCGGCCTTTACGCCCAAGCGCTGCTTCACGGACTCGACCCCATGCCGGCCGCCCAGCCCGAGCTGCGCGCCGAGCTTGAGGCCGTGTGGGCGCAAAGTCCCGAGGAGCTCATTCAGCGCCTGCACCAACTCGACCCGGAGTACGCGGCGGCGGCCGACCTGCACAACTCGCGCCGGGTGATTCGGGCGCTCGAAGTGATGCAGGCAACGGGGATTCCCTACTCGCAGCATCGCCGGGGGACGGCCCAGCGTGCGTGGCCGGTTCCGGTTCGCGAGCTGGCCCTCGACGCGCCGTTGGACTGGCTCGACCTCCGCATCCAGCGCCGCTGCGCCGAAATGATGGCCGAGGGCCTCAAATCGGAAGCCCTGGAGCTTAAAGCTTATGCGGACCTGAGCCCGCTGCGCACGGTGGGCTACCAAGAATTTTATGCGCCCGACGCGCCGGTGGACCGCGACGACGCCATGACCGAGCTGCTCGCGCTGCGTACCCGACAGTACGCCAAGCGCCAGCGCACGTGGTTGGCGAAAATCGCGCATCGGGTTCCCGCGGCCGAAGCCTGGAACTACCTTCGCAGTTATGTCGGTGCGTAAGCTTCTCTTGCCCCTGTCGGCCCTTTATGCGCTCGGAGCCTGGCTGCACGCGGCCGCCTACCGTTGGCGGATTCGCACGGCCTACCAGCCCAGCATCGCGACCGTAGCGGTAGGAAATCTGCACGTAGGCGGAACAGGTAAAACACCCCTTAGCCTTTGGCTTTTGGAGCAGCTTCACTTGCGCGTAGCTCTGGTGTACTACCTCAGTCGGGGGTACGGCCGCCGCACTAAAGAGGTGCGCGAAGTCCATTTGGAGGACGCGCCCGAAAACGTCGGCGACGAGGCCCTCATGGTGCGGCAGCACTTTGGCCACAGCGACCAGGTGCACGTGATCGTCGCCCACCAGCGCGCCGAGGCCCTGAAAAAGTTGGGGCGCGAGGGCGTTGTAGTGCTCGACGACGCCTTTCAGCACCGTGGTGTGCACGCTGCCCTCAGCCTTTTGGTCTGTCCGTTTGGCCAGTGGTACACCGCCGACCATGTGCTGCCGGCAGGCCGGTTGCGCGAGCATCCCTCGGCGGCGGCTCGAGCCCATGCGGTGGTCGTGACGCGCTGCCCGGGACCGGTTGATCCGTTGACGCGGCTCGATATTCGAAGCATCCTCTCGCTGCGGCCCGATCAGGAATTGTTTTGCTCGTGGGAGCGCTACGGAGCACCCGAAGCTCACTTTGGAGCACCCGAGTGGGATTCTCATTCCGCAAGTGGCGCCATAGCCTTGTGCGGAATTGGGCAGCCCGAAGTCTTCATCGCCGGCGTGAGGCGGTTGGTGCCGATGGCCGAGGCCGTGGTGCTCGCCGACCACGAACCCTTTCGCAAATCGGTCGTTCAGGCTGTGCGCCAGCGCTGCGCCGACCTCGGCGTGACGCGGATTGTGACCACGAAAAAGGACCGCGCCCGCATGGGCTTCAAGCCCAAAGCCTGGAAGGGCCTTGACGTCTACGTGCTTCCCCACGAGATTGTGCTCGACGAAGACGGTCCGCGCTTGCTAAAGTGGCTCGAGCAGGAATGGAAGGCCCACGGGTTCCGCGTACCTTTGCGCCCATGACGCACGACGGCTACGAGGCAGTAATTGGCCTAGAGGTTCACGTTCAGTTAAGCACGCGCAGCAAGGCCTACGCGGGCGAAGGCTACGGCTACGGCGAGGCGCCCAACACCCAGGTGAGTCCGGTTTCGTTGGGGCTTCCGGGGGCGCTTCCGCGCGCCAACTTGGGCGTCGTACGCGCCGCCACCCGACTCGGCCTCGCGTTGGGCTGCAGAATTCGCGAGTACAACGAGTACGCTCGCAAGAACTACTTCTACCCTGACCTCACCAAGGGCTACCAGATTACCCAGCACGAGACGCCCATTTGCAATGGCGGATCGGTGCGCATCGAAACGAGCGCCGGCGTCAAGGAAATTGGCCTCACCCGCATCCACATGGAAGAGGACACCGGCAAATCCATCCACGACTTGGATCCGTTTCACACGCTTCTGGACTTTAACCGGGCTGGCGTGCCGCTGCTCGAAATTGTTTCAGAGCCCGACTTGCGCAACGGTGAAGAAGCCTATGCCTACCTGACCGAAATCCGCCAGTTGGTCCGCTACCTCGGCATTTCAGACGGAAACATGGAAGAAGGCTCGCTGCGCTGCGACGTGAACATCTCGGTGCGCCCCGTCGGCCGCGAAGCCTTCGGCACCAAGGTGGAAGTCAAGAACCTCAACTCGTTCC
This sequence comes from Bacteroidota bacterium, assembly GCA_005786915.1. Taxonomy (GTDB): domain Bacteria; phylum Bacteroidota; class Bacteroidia; order Flavobacteriales; family Schleiferiaceae; genus TMED14. Next base: position 12,971 of record SYCM01000001.1, read on the forward strand.
GCCACGTGCAAAAGGCGATTGATTTTGAGTTTCAGCGCCAAGTCGCCGCCGTCGAAGCAGGCGAAGTGATATATCAAGAAACGCGCACGTTTGACGCCGGAAAGGGAAGCACTTCGGTGCTCCGAGTGAAAGAAGACGCCAACGACTACCGGTACTTTACCGAGCCCGACCTCGCGCCGGTACGCCTGAGCCCTGAGTGGATTGAGGGGCTGCGCAGCACGCTGCCTGAGCTTCCCCGCGCCCGAAAAGCCCGCTACCAAAATGCACTCGGACTGTCGGAGTACGACGCGCAGCTGCTGACCGACGACCAAGCGACCGCCGCGTTTTTTGACGCGCTGTGCGCCGCAGGCGCTCCGCCCAAGACCGCAGCCAACTGGATCACCGGGCCGATAGCCGGATGGCTTAACGAGCGCGCCCGCAGCATTGAGCGCTTGCCCGTCACCGCCGAGCGCCTCGCCGAGCTTATTGCGCTCATCGAAAACCGCACGGTGAGCCACAGCGCCGCCCAGCAGATTTTTGTGCGGATGGCCGAGCAGCCCGACGCGCGGCCGATGGCGCTTGCCGAAGAGCTTGGCTTGATCCAGCAAAGCGACGCCGACGCGCTCCTCGCCATCGTAGATGACGTGCTCCGCGATTGGCCCGATAAAGTTGCCGAATACCAGTCAGGAAAGAAGGGCCTGATTGGGTTGTTTATGGGCGAAGTGATGAAGCGCAGCCGCGGTTCAGCCGACCCCAAA
>SYCM01000018.1 GCA_005786915.1 Bacteroidota bacterium
CATTTGCTCAAATTCGCGCATTCGAAAGATGAATTGCCGCGCCACAATTTCGTTGCGAAACGCTTTACCCGTTTGCGCGATGCCGAACGGGAGCTTCATGCGCCCGGTCTTTTGCACGTTGAGAAAGTTGACAAAGATGCCCTGGGCCGTTTCGGGGCGCAGGTAGAGGTCGCTCGCGTCCTCAGCCACCGACCCCATTTTGGTCGCAAACATCAAGTTGAACTGCCGGAGCTCCGTCCAGTTGGCGCTGCCGCTGACCGGGCAGGTGATTTTTTCGTCCACCAGCACTTGGCGGGCCTCGGTGAAGTCGCCGGCCTCGAGCGCCTTGTTGAAGCGCGCCAGCGCGGAATCGGCCTTGTTGAGGTATTCCACCACCCGCGGATTGGTGCTGCGGTACATCGCTTCGTCAAAGGCGGCGCCAAAGCGCTCCTTGGCCTTCTCTACCTCTTTGTCGGCCTTTTGGCGGAGCTTTTCTGCGTAGTCTTCGACCAGCACGTCGGCGCGGTAGCGCTTCTTGCTGTCTTTGTTGTCGATCATCGGGTCGTTGAAGGCGTCGACGTGCCCGCTTGCCTTCCACACCGTGGGGTGCATGAAAATGGCGGAATCGAGGCCGACCACATTGCCCTGCAGCTGCACCATCGCCTTCCACCAGTAGGTGCGGAGGTTGTTTTTGAGCAGCACTCCGTTTTGGCCGTAGTCGTAGACGGCGCTGAGTCCGTCGTAGAGTTCGCTCGATTGAAAAATAAAACCGTACTCTTTGGCGTGCGCAATCACGCGCTTAAAGGCATCTTCGGGGCTGGGATTCGACATGGCGGAACTTACGATAACAGGTTGGGCAGGTTGCGGGTAAACAGCTTGACAGAAATGGCGAGCAGAATGATTCCGAACACTTTGCGCAGCACGCTAATGCCGTTTTTACCCAAAATCTGCTCGAGGTGGCGGGTGGTTTTCAAAACGACGTAGACGAGCACCGAATTAATGAGGATTCCGGCGATGATGTTGATCGTTTGAAATTCCGAACGAATAGAAATTAAGGTAGTCAGGGTGCCGGCCCCGGCGATCAGGGGGAAGGCAATGGGTACAATGCTGGCCGACTCCGGTTCTGCCTCTTTGTAAATGCGCACGCCCAAGATCATTTCGAGGGCGAGAAAAAAGAGGACGAGCGAGCCGGCCACGGCAAACGAGGCGACATCCACGCCAAAGAGTTTGAGAATTCCCTCGCCCACGAAGAGAAATAAGATCATGATCACCGTGGCCGCGAGCGTGGCTTTTTCGCTCTGAATGTGGCCGACGCGGTTGCGCAGCGAAATGACCACGGGAATGCTTCCGATGATGTCGATCACGGCGAAGAGGACCATGGTAACGCTGAGGATTTCTGAAAAATTCACGACGGGGCAAAGGTAGTGCGCTGCCGCCGGAGCGGCTACTTTTGTGCCCGTGATTGCCATTGGGAATACGCTGGCCTCGGATGAGGTTTTTTCGCACGCCTTTGTGTGCGACTTGAACAAGTGCCATGGCGCCTGCTGCGTCGAGGGCGACGCCGGGGCTCCGTTGCGCGACGACGAGCTCGAGGTGCTGGACCGCATAAGGAGTGCTGTTGAGCCCTATCTGCGCCCCGAAGGTCGTTCGGCGCTCGCCGAGCAGGGATCCTACGTGCGCGACGCCGACGGCGAGTGGGTGACCCCGCTCGTGGAGGGCAAGGAGTGCGCCTATGTGGTGTTAGAGGGCCTAACCTCCTACTGTGGCATTGAACGGGCTTTTCGCGACGGGGCGGTCGACTGGCCCAAGCCGCTCTCCTGCCATTTGTACCCGATTCGGGTCACTTCGTACCGTGCCTACGATGCCCTTAATGTGGACCACTGGAAGGTCTGCGCGCCCGCGTGCAGTCTGGGTTCAGAACTCAAAGTGCCGGTTTTTCGCTTTTTGAAAGAGCCACTCATAAGGGCCTATGGATCAGCGTGGTACGAAGAGGCCGAACAAGTGCACGAGGCCCTAGAGCAGGAGCGGAGCAAGGCCTGAGGGCTTTGTTGAAAACTATGTTATAATGTTCAAATCTATGTCTTGTCCCGAGGGCAAGAGTTTTGAACTTTTGTAAAGCGCAAAACAGCCCCTCACGGTAAGCCCGCTCGCTTCGAAATGCTAATGTTTTGTTATTCAAGAGGATACGAAAAAAGAATTTGAACGATGAGCCACACTACGAACACTAATGAGCCGATACTCAAGGAGAACCCAAACCGCTTTGTACTCTTTCCCATTGAGCACAACGACATCTGGGAAATCTACAAAAGGGCAGAGGCGAGTTTTTGGACCGCCGAGGAGATTGACCTGCACCAAGACGTCACCGACTGGGACAACAAGCTCACCGAAGACGAGCGCTACTTCATCAAGCACATCCTGGCATTTTTTGCCGCGTCGGACGGCATAGTGAACGAAAACCTCGCAGAGAACTTCGTCAACGAAGTGCAATACACCGAGGCTAAGTTCTTCTACGGCTTCCAGATAATGATGGAAAACATCCACAGCGAGACCTACTCGCTGCTGATCGATACTTACGTAAAGGACCCGAAGGAGCGCCACCAGCTGTTCAACGCGATTGACACGTTTGACGCCATCAAGAAAAAAGCCGACTGGGCCCTTCGCTGGATTCAGTCCCCTTCGTTTGCCGAGCGGTTGATTGCATTTGCAGCTGTCGAGGGCATTTTCTTCAGCGGTGCATTCTGCTCGATTTTCTGGATGAAAAAGCGCGGACTCATGCCGGGCTTGACCTTCTCCAACGAGCTCATCAGCCGCGACGAGGGCATGCACTGCGACTTCGCCGTGCACCTGCACAACCACCACTTGATTAATAAGGTTCCCAAACAGCGCATCACCCAAATCATCGTCGAGGCCCTCGACATCGAACGCGAGTTCATCACCGAGTCGCGTCCCGTTGACCTGATCGGCATGAACAGCCGTCTGATGTCGCAGTACCTTGAGTTTGTGACGGACCGTCTTCTTTCGGAGTTGGGCTGCGCCAAGGTCTACAACAAAGAGAATCCGTTTGACTTTATGGATATGATCTCGCTCGAGGGCAAGACCAACTTCTTTGAGAAGAGGGTTTCGGACTACCGCAAAGCAGGCGTGGGCACCGAGGTCGAGTCCAATGCCGACACCTTTTCTTTTGATTCGGATTTCTAAGTACGCACCGAAATGATGCACGTTTTAAAGCGCGACGGCCGCAAGGAAGCCGTTAAGTTCGACAAAATCACGGCCCGTATTCAGAAGCTTTGCTACGGGTTGAGTCCGTTGGTAGACCCGGTGGCCGTTGCCCTCCGCGTGATTGAAGGCCTCTACGACGGGGTAACCACCAGCGAACTCGACAGCCTTGCCGCTGAAATTGCCGCTTCAATGACCGTGCGTCACCCGGACTTCGCCCAGCTTGCCGCGCGGATTGCGGTGAGCAACTTGCACAAAAACACCGACAAGTCGTTCACTGAAACGATGCGCGCGATGCACCAGTACGTCAACCCCAAGACGAACCAGGCGGCTCCGCTGATTGCCGACGACGTGATGGAGCTCATCGAGAAAAACTCAGAGCTCCTCGATTCAACGGTGATCTACGACCGCGACTTCAGTTACGACTACTTCGGATTCAAGACTCTAGAGCGCTCGTACCTGCTGCGCATGAACGGCCGCATCGCTGAGCGTCCGCAGCAAATGCTGCTCCGCGTGTCGCTGGGCATCCACAAAGAGGACATTCAAGCAGCCATTGAGACCTACGACGGAATGTCGCGCGGACTTTACACGCACGCTACCCCGACGCTGTTCAACGCCGGCACGCCGAAGCCCCAAATGTCGAGCTGCTTTCTACTGCAAATGGCCGACGACAGCATCGACGGCATTTACGATACCCTCAAGCAGACCGCTAAAATTTCGCAGAGCGCGGGGGGCATTGGCCTGAGCATTCACAACGTCCGCGCCACGGGATCGTACATCCGCGGTACCAACGGAACGTCGAACGGACTCATTCCGCTCCTGCGCGTGTTCAACGACACCGCACGCTACGTCGACCAAGGCGGCGGCAAGCGCAAAGGGTCATTTGCGGTGTACCTCGAGCCATGGCACGCCGACATTTTTGACTTCTTGGACCTGAAGAAGAACACGGGTAAGGAAGAACTGCGCGCCCGCGACCTATTTTACGCCATGTGGATTTCAGACCTCTTTATGGAGCGCGTAGAAGCCGATGTGGAGTGGACCTTGATGTGTCCTAACGAGTGCCCCGGTTTGTACGACACCTACGGAGCCGCCTTCAAGGAGAAGTACGAGGGCTACGAGCGCGCCGGCAAAGGCCGCCGCACGATCAAGGCCCGCGAGCTGTGGACCAAAATTTTGGAAAGCCAGATCGAGACCGGCACCCCCTACATGCTGTACAAGGACGCCGCCAACGAGAAGTCCAACCAGAAGAACTTGGGAACAATCCGCTCGTCGAACCTCTGCACCGAAATCCTGGAGTACACGGCTCCCGACGAGATTGCCGTGTGCAACTTGGCGTCGATTGCGCTTCCGAAGTACGTGGACAATGGGGCGTTTGACCATCAGATGCTGTACGACGTGACCTACAAGGTCACGTGCAACCTCAATGACGTCATCGACCAGAACTACTATCCGGTGCCTGAGGCGCGGAATTCCAACATGCGCCACCGCCCGGTGGGCCTCGGAGTACAGGGCTTGGCCGATGCCTTCATCATGCTGCGACTGCCCTTCACGTCACCAGAGGCACGCCAGCTGAACAAGGACATATTCGAGACCATTTACTTTGCCGCGGTGACCGCTTCGTGCGACATGGCCAAGAAAGACGGTGCCTACGAAACCTTTAAGGGCTCGCCGATCAGCGAGGGCAAGTTTCAGTTCAACCTTTGGGGTGTGAGCGAAGACGAGCTCAGCGGACGCTGGGACTGGAAGGCCTTGCGCAAAGAGGTGATGAAGCACGGGGTGCGAAACTCCCTGCTGGTAGCCCCGATGCCCACGGCGTCAACGTCGCAAATATTGGGCAACAACGAGTGCTTTGAGCCCTACACGAGCAACCTGTACACGCGCCGAGTGCTTTCGGGCGAGTTCATTGTGGTGAATAAACACCTTCTAATTGACTTGGTAAAACTTGGCCTTTGGAATGATGACCTTAAGAACGCCATCATGGCCAATAACGGGTCGGTTCAGGCCATAGATGGCATTCCCGAGAACATTAAGGAGCTCTACAAGACTGTGTGGGAGCTCTCGATGCGCGACATCATTGATATGGCCGCCGACCGCGGACTCTTCATCGACCAGTCGCAATCGCTCAACCTCTTTGTGGAATCGCCTAATATGGGCAAACTGACCTCGATGCACTTTTACGCTTGGAAGAAGGGCCTTAAAACGGGCATGTACTACCTGCGCACCAAGGCGGCTTCTGCGGCCATTAAGTTTACGGTGAAGAAGCGCGGCGAATCGGTACCTGCCGAAGAGGTGTTCAGCGAAGTGGATCAGGTTAAGCAGCAGCAAGAGGCGCTGGCAGCCATGGACACCCCTGAGGTGAAGGTGTACAGCGCTGAAGAAGCGGTTGCCTGTTCGCTGGATAATCCGGATGCTTGCGAGGCCTGCGGTTCGTAGCCCGGGATTTGCAAATATTGCCAAAATTACCTGCCCTGTGCAGGTATTTAGTATTATGCTTAAACATTGGTCTTCAGGAATTTGTGTACCTTATAGGCACAAAATGCTACAGCCATGACCAGAGAACGCAGCAACCGCCGCGACGTGGACGAGATTCGCGAGCGGCACCGCCACGAAGAAGAGGAGCACGATAAGGCGGCTACGACCACGCAAGTAATTGTGTTGGTCGTGATCCTTGGCATCGTGGGAACTTTAGCGTACTACTTGAGCACCTAGACCCTCGAGCGTACCTTCGCTTCGCATGAAGCGTTGGACGACTTGGTTGGGCGGAGGCCTGGGTTGGGCCTTAGGCGGACCCGTGGGCGCTTTGCTGGGCGCCGCGGTGGGCAACGCCCTTTCCGATTTTTGGTCCAAAGATGAACAGGGCGCCGCGGTTCCGAGTTCGGAGCGCGACTTTCACGCCTCCCTTTTGGTGCTGGCCTCGATGGTAATCAAGGCCGACGGCAAGGTCGACGAGCGCGAACTGAGCTTTGTGCGCGAACAGTTCCGTCAATGGTTTGGCGTGGAACGGGCCAACGAGGCCTTTTCGTTTTTCAAAAAAGTCGTCCAAGAGCAGCCCGCCCTCACGTCGGTGTGTTCGGAAGTTCGGCGCCATATGAGCCTTCAGGGCCGAATTCAAATCGTAGGCTTCTTGTTTGCCTTGGCCTATGCCGACGGCCAACTGCAGGCTGCTGAACGACAGGTTATTGCCCGTATCGCCCAGTACCTGGGTCTAAACCAACACGATTTTAACCGGCTTGAGTTGCTTCACCGTCCCACGGTGCAGCGCAGGGACCCATACGAGGTACTGGGATTGACGGCTTCGGCGACCGATGCTGAGGTAAAGTCGGCATACCGCAAACTTGTGAAAAAGTACCATCCCGACGCGCTGCAGGGCATGGGCGAAGACGTGGTCAAGGAGGCCGAATCCACGTTCCGCCAAATTCAATTGGCCTACGAAGAACTTTGTGCGGTCCGCGGAATTAAGTAAGTATGAACTTCCGCGAACCCATTCGTGCCGAACTGGCAAAGTTTAATCGTGACTTCCCCAAGGCGTTCAGCTCAAAGGTTGCGCTGTTGGACCTGATTTTGCGCTACATCGTGCGCCAAAAAGGCAAGCAGCTTAGGCCTTCGTTGGTGTTTTTGGTGGCCAAGGTGCACGGAACGGTTGGCGACCGCAGCTTCCGCGCGGCAACCTTAGTAGAGCTGATGCACACCGCGACGTTAGTCCACGACGACGTGGTCGACGAGTCGTCGGTGCGCCGCTCCATGTTTTCGATCAGCGCGCTGTGGAAAAACAAAATTGCCGTGCTCGTCGGCGACTACATGCTGTCGCGGGTACTGCTGCTCGCAGTGGAGGCGGGTGACCACGACTTGCTGCGCACGGTGAGCAAGGCGGTGCGCGCCATGAGCGAGGGCGAACTCCTTCAAATCGAGAAGGCCCGCCGGCTGGACATCGACGAGCCCGTGTACTACGACATCATTCAAAAAAAGACGGCCTCGCTGATGGCTGCCTGCTGTGCGGTGGGAGCGGAATCGGTAGGGGCCGACGAGGCCACGGTCCGCAAGGCCTCGGAATTTGGCAATGCCTTGGGCATGGCGTTCCAGATTCAGGACGACTTGCTCGACTACCAGGCCTACGGCGAAAGCGGAAAGCCCGCGGGCATAGACGTGCGCGAGCAAAAAATGACCCTTCCATTGATTTTTGCCTTGAAGCGGGCCGACGCGTCGACTAAGCGCGAGCTGATGCGCATCGTGAGGCGAAAGGCCAACGACCCCGAACGGATTCGCACCTTGATGACCCAGGTGGCCGCCCTCGGGGGGCTGCAGTACGCGCGAGAGCGCCGCGATGCCTTCTTGGACGAGGCGCGCGGAATCCTTGCATCGTTCCCGGCGGGCGAAGCGCAGCAAGCGCTCGAAGTTTTGGTTGATTTTGTGGGCCAACGGGCCAAATAATTCCTACCTTCATCCGTCCCATGGGACTTATTTCACCTGCCACCGTTGACCGAATTCTCGATGCCGCCCGTATCGAAGAAGTCGTCGGTGAATTCGTGACCCTCAAGCGCAGCGGAGGCAGCTTTCGCGGACTGAGTCCGTTCACCCAAGAGAAGACGCCGTCGTTTTACGTCGTTCCGTCCAAAGGGATTTTCAAGTGCTTTTCCTCGGGCAAGGGCGGTTCAGTCGTCACTTTTTTGATGGAGCACGAACAGCTTTCCTACCCCGACGCCCTGCGCTGGCTCGCCAAAAAGTACCAAATCGAGATCGAGGAAGAGGAGACGTCGCCCGAGCAGGACGCCGTGCGCGACCGCCGCGAGAGCATGTTTGCCCTCAACGCCTTCGCCCTCAAGCAGTTTGGTGAGTGGATGTGGAACGACGACCACGGACGCGCCGTGGGCTTGGCCTACTTTCGCGAGCGCGGATTTACCGACGAGACGCTGCGCAAGTTTGAGCTCGGCTTTCACCTCGAGGGGCGCGACGCCTTCGCCAAGGCCGCGGCCAAAGCGGGCTACCAGGCAGAGTTCCTCGAGGCAACCGGGCTATGCATTAAGCGCGAATCGGGCGATTTGGTCGATCGCTTCTGGGGCCGAGCAATGTTTCCGATTCATTCGCTGAGCGGTCGCGTAGTGGGCTTTGGCGGACGCGTGCTACGCAGTGACGCCAAGACCGCCAAGTACCTAAATAGCCCTGAGTCGGACATTTACCACAAGTCCCAGGTGCTGTATGGCCTTTTTCAGGCTAAGCAAGCCATCAGCCGGGCCAACAAGGTCTACCTCGTTGAAGGATATACCGACGTTATCAGCATGCATCAAGCGGGCGTGCACAATGTGGTTTCGTCGAGCGGAACCGCCCTTACGCTAGATCAGATTCGCTTGGTGAAGCGATTGACCGAGCACGTCACACTACTGTACGACGGCGATAAGGCAGGCATCCGCGCGTCGTTCCGCGGCATTGATTTGCTTCTGGAAGAAGGCCTCTACGTGCGGGCCGTGCCACTGCCTGACGGCGAAGATCCCGATTCGCTCGCCCGCTCCATGGACGGCGAGTCGCTCAACGCCTACCTTGCCGAGCACGAAGTTGACTTCATGCAGTTCAAGGTCGAGGCGCTGACTGAAGAGGGCGCCGCCCAAGACCCGATTCGCCGGGCCGAAGTGGTGCGCGACGTGGTCCAGTCGGTTGCCAAGATTCCCAATGCCATCCTACGCGAAGTCTACCTGCGGGACAGCGCCCAGCGCTTGGGCATTGACGAGCGCAACCTGTACGCCGAGATGGAGCGCATTCGAGGCGCCGAACTCAAAAACGCCAGCCAGCGGCGCCCCGACCGCGACTCATACGAAGACCCCAGTCCGCCCGAAATGCAGGTGCAGCGGCCGCAAGCTCCGCGCCCGTTAGCCGTGGAGGATGCCTTAGTTAAGGTGCTGCTGCAGCACGGCAGCGACCGGGTCAGGTGGACCGGTCCCGACGGACTCGAGCAAGAAGACGCTGCAGCTGCGCTCATTCTAGACGACCTTAGCTCGGACGAACTTGCTTTTGGACATGATCCCTACCAGCGCATTTACCTTGAGATGCTGGCCGTGTGGTCGGCCGAAGAACGCATTTTGGGTCCCGAGCACTTTGTGCGCCACGAAGACCCGAGCTTGGCCGCGACGGCCGCTGAATGCCTGACGGAGCGCTACCAGCTCGCCGACTGGTCCCGCAAGAGCATCTACATCGGCTCGATGGAAGACCAGCTCTCGAACCATGTGCACGAATGCTTGCTCCGCTTTAAAGAGCACCGTTTAGAAGACCGTATTCGCGCGTCGGTTGCCGCCCTTTCGGCCCTCACCGACCCCGCAGATCGCGAGGCCAAGCTTAGCGAATTTGTGCGCATCCAGGCCCTGCGCAACGCCCTTCGCGCGGAACTTCAGCGCGTAGTATGATGGTTGTACCTTGGTAGGCATGAATGCTTTTAACCGCCCCTCCTGGGGCGTTCGACTCATCGCCCGCACCTTGGCGGCTTTTGCGACGGCGTGGATTCTTCCCAGCGTAGACCTCGACAAGTTTACCACGGCCATCTGGCTCTCGGTCGTACTTGCCCTGCTGAACAGTACCGTCAAACCCCTGCTCGTGCTCTTGACGATTCCCTTGACGGTGTTTTCATTTGGACTTTTTGTGCTCGTCATTAACGCCGGAGTCGTGCTGCTCGCGAGCGAATGGGTGGACGGATTTACCGTGGGCGGATTTTGGTCGGCTCTCGCCTTCAGCGTCGTGTACTCAATCTTCTCGAGCATGCTCGAGGGTCAATGGCGTATGCGCGTGGCGCGTATGAAAAATGGGGCCTAACCCTGCCCAACCACGCCTCCGGCAATAAGGTACTTCATGATGTCGCCCGTTTTTCCACTCAGCGGTTCGACGTAGCTCTGGGGAACCACGTACATGTCGCCCATGATGGTGAGCGCAAGCGGAACGTATACCATGACATAGCCCTCGGGCGCGTTGCCCAACTCCTTCAGGGTTTCGTCGGTCACAAATCCGACCTTGCGCACCTCGCTGTCGGGCGCCATGCGGACCAGCACGGCGTGCTCAAACCCCTTCTTTTTGCCCGTCAGGCTCTACATCACATCTGTGGTCGAACTGTAGACGAGCTTTACCAATGGCACGTTTTCAAGGAGCCCGTCGACCACTTTGACGAGCGGATTTTTCACGACGAAATTGCCCAAAAAGCCGACGGCCGTTACTCCAGCGAGCAGGGTCAGTAGTCCTAAGCCGGGGAGCTCGAAAGGGATCAGCGAGTCAAGGGTGCTCAGCGCCCAATAGAGCACGTAGACGGTTAATGCTAAGGGCGTCGTGTAGAGGAGGCCTTGAACGAAGTAGTTGATCAGTCGGTTTTTCATAATACGGGGTATTGGTTGCGAATTTTTTTAGGTAGGCCGGCTACCACTAGGTTGTAGGACTGGCGAATCCAGTTGGCGACAGTTCGAGACGGAGCGCTTCCGTCGAGCCGAACCGCGCTCCAGTGCACCGGGCTCAGGTGGGAGGCCCGCTCGAGGCAGGGGTACTCCGCCCGCAAGTCTTCGAGGAGTTCGGGCGGAAACTTCAGCGCCATCCCCACGGGCTCGGGCTCGTCCAGCGGCAGAATGGCGAACATTTTACCCGACACCTTGAGGACCAGATGTTCCGGCCCAAAGGGCGTGGTGACCTCGGTGTTAGGAAGTTCCGCGGCGTAGGCAAGGGCTTCATCTCGGTTCACGGCCTAAAGTTCGCGAATCGGATCCCAAAAGTGGCGCGCAAAGTCCTGAATTTGATCGTCTTCGACACGGATACCTTCGGCTTCAAGCTGCTGCTGCATCGCCGTGAATCCGCCGAAATGGTGCTTTCCGGTCAGTACGCCGAGGCGGTTGACCACCCGGTGCGCGGGCACGTCGGGCAGGCTGTGGGCCGCATTCATGGCGTAGCCTACCGTTCGGGCTCCTCCGGCGCTGCCGAGGTAGCGGGCAATGGCTCCGTAGCTCGTGACTCTTCCTTGAGGAATTTGGCGAGCCACCGCATAGACCCGCTGAAAAAAGTCAGAATCCGCGGAACTCATGCAAAGCGAAACTTGAGGTAGGTGATGGTCTTCCCCTTGTCCATAAACATCCGTTCGTAGTAGGTCTGGCAGGCAAAAGCCACGTGATCGGGATAGGGCTCAAGCTGGCGGTAGACGTCGTGGTAGCTTTCCAGCACGTCGTGGCCTTGGAGCTCGAGGATTCCGTGCAGGTAGCCGTGCAGGAACTCGCTGTCGGTCTTCAGGTGCAGCAGACCGCCGGGCTTGAGCAGCCGCTGGTAGCGGGCCAAGAACTCGGGGTTGACCATGCGGTGTTTGGCGCGCTGAAACTTGATTTGGGGGTCGGGAAACGTGATCCACAGTTCATCGATTTCGCCGGGGGCGAAGGCCTGTTCGAGCCACTCCACACGGGTGCGCAGAAAGCCCACTTGGTTAAGCCCTTCGGATTGGGCCTCTTTGGCGCCCTTCCAGATGCGGGCCCCCTTGATGTCGATTCCGAGGTAGCTTTTTTCGGGCTCGCGCCGAGCCAGGGCCACCGTGTACTCGCCGCGTCCGCAGCCGAGCTCCACGACGAGCGGGCGTTCGGAGGCAAAAAACTTCGCCTTCCATTGGCCGCGCAGGCTAAAAGTCCCTAAAATTTCTTCTTTGCTCGGCTGGACGACGTGCGCCATTGCATCAAGCTCGGCGAATTTGGCGAGTTTGCCTTTTCCCATGGGTCAAAGGTAGGCCTGGCCTGAGGTCGGCTGAAGGTCGAGGAGGCGCGCCTGAACGGTTCGCTCGCCGCGGTACTCGTTCCACGAAAGCTGAAACGCCGCGTCGACGAGGCCCTCGGGGATGGGGTCGTCGCCCCACTGAAAGTGGATTCCCCGCAGCGAACGCTGGCGGAACGGATCAAAGAGCTCGACCTGGAGGTGCTCGCCTTCAGCGCCCACTTTTTTGGTGTAGGCCAGTTCCACTCCCCGCACGCCCCAAACGGGCGCGGGGTTACCCACGCCAAAGGGCTCGAGTCGGTCCTGCAGCTGCAGAAGCCGCGGCGTGACCTCGTCGACCCGCAGGACCACGTCGACGGCAATTTGGGGTTGGCGCATGGACTCGGGCCAGCGTCGGTCGACCGCGGCGTTCAGGGCGACCCTAAAGTCGTCGAGGTTTTCGGGCTTGCAGGTCATTCCGGCGGCGGCTTTGTGTCCGCCAAACTGGATCAGGTGCGCGCTGGCGTCGTCGAGGGCCGCATACAAATCGAGGCCTGGAGCGCTGCGCGCGCTGCCCGAAAGCACCCCCTCATGCTCGGTAAAGGCGACGACGGGCCGGTAAAAGCGCTCGGCTACGCGCTGGGCGATTAGCCCCACGATTCCCTTGTGCCAGTCGGGGTGGTAGAGCACCAGTGCCAAGTCGTCGCTGACTGACTCCGCCATCTCGAGGGCCTCGTCGACCATGCGGCGCTCGGTGCTGCGGCGCGTCGTGTTCAGGTCGTGGAGGTCTTGGCTAAACTGCTCGATGGGCCCCATGTCGGTCGCCGTGAGCAGCTGTACGGCCCGCAGCCCGTGGTCCATGCGTCCGGCCGCGTTGATTTTGGGGGCGACGCTAAAACTGAGGTCGCGGGCGCTCACGGGTCCGCGCCGCTCGCCAATCAGCGCTTGCAGCGCGGGCCGGGGCCGGGTGTTTATCAGCTCGATGCCTTGCATGAGCCAGCGACGGTTGAGCCCGACCATAGGAACCATGTCGGCCGCAATGCTCAGCGCGAGCAGGTCGTGGTGGGCGTCGAGTGGCGCAGAATCGAGCCCCGCTGCGTCGTAGGCGCTGAGCCAAAGCATGAACCCGACGCCGCAGCCCGAAAGGTAGGTGTGGCCGAACCGGCAGTCGCTCCGCAGCGGGTCGAGTACGGCCAGGGCATTGGGCAGGCGCTCTTCGGGCTGGTGGTGGTCGGCAACGATCACGTCGAGGCCGAGGGACACGGCGTAGTCGATTTCGTCAAAGGCTTTCACCCCGCAGTCGAGGGTGATGAGCACTTTGGCGCCGAGCTCGATGGCCCGATCGATGCCCGCCTTCGAGAGGCCGTATCCTTCGCGGTAGCGGTCGGGAATGTAGGCCTCGGTCCGCCATCCCCCGGCTTTCAGGGCGAGGGTGCCGACCGACACCGCCGTGGTGCCGTCGACGTCGTAGTCGCCAAAGAGAAACACGAGTTCGCCTTGGGCCCGGGCTAGCGCGAGGCGTTCGGCAGCCTCGGGCATTCCGGCCATGTCAAACGGGTTCACTTCGCCCGGGTCGGTACCCTGGATCCAGTCCCGCACCTCGTCGAGGTTGCGGAATCCGCGAAGGGCCAGGAGTTCGGCCATAGGCCGGTCCATCTGCTTTGCGAGCGCGGCTACCGCCTCGGCATCAGGCTTGGGCGGTAGGGTCCACCACTTGCTTCGAGTGCGGCTCATGCTTCGTCGCGGCGCTGGTTTTGGTAAATCGCGGCCTGATGCTGGACCGAATAGCGGTGCACCAGCTCAAAAAAGGCTTTGACGTACTTGGGGTCCAGTCCTTGGGCTTGGGCCTGTGCTTCGCGCTGCTCCAGCATGTCGATCCAGCGGTCCATCTGGAACACGCTCGCCCCTTGGGCCAGCTTGCGGTGCGCCAAGCGTTCTACGATGGCCTGGCGCTGCTGAATCAGTTCCACAAACTGAGCGTCAATTTGGTCGAGAGCCTCGCGGTCGGAACTCAAGCTCTGCGCAAGGGCGATCGGGTCAGACTGTTCAAGGTAGCGGGCCAGGCGGTCGAGCAAGGCCGATAGCCGCGCCGGCGTAAGCTGCTGGGCGGCGTCGCTCAGCGCCTCGTCGGGCTGCGGGTGAATCTCGATCATCAACCCGTCGAGCGCAAGATCCATCGCGATTTGGGCGACCGATTCGACCAGGTCGCGCTGCCCGGCAATGTGGCTCGGATCGCAAAAAATCGGGAGCTCCGGAGCCAGTCGGCGCAGCTCAAAGCTAAGTTCCCAGCGTGGGTCGTTGCGGTAGGGTTCGGGATGGGTGGCAAAAAATCCACGGTGCACCGCCGCCAAGTCGCTCAGACCAAGCTTGTCGAGGCGTTCGAGGGCCCCCAACCACAATCCGACGTCGGCGTGAATGGGGTTCTTTACCAGCACGGGCAGCGCGGACCCCTTTAGGGCTTCGGCGATTTCTTGCACATAAAACGGACTCACCGTGGTGCGAGCGCCGATCCAGACGGCATCGGCTCCCGCCGCGAGGGCGCGTTCGACGTGTTCTGGGTTTCCAACTTCCACGACAAACGGAAGCCCCACTTCGGCCCGCATGATTTGCAGCCACTCGAGAGCGTTGTACCCCGCGCCCTCAAACGCGCCGGGACGGGTGCGGGGCTTCCATACTCCAGCGCGGAACAGCTGGGTGCGGCCGTCGGCCTTCAGGGCCCGAGCGGTTTCGAGCACTTGGTCGAGGGATTCAGCGGAACAGGGTCCTGCAATGACCCATGGTTCTCCAGAATTGGGACTCCAGTGTCCAAAGGGTCGGTGGCGTCGGGCGGCAGCACTCATTCGTCGTTCTTTTTAGTGGAGCTCGGCGCTCCTTCTAGAACAACCACGAGCTCGCCCCGCGGTTCAACTTCGGCAAAATAGGCCTGAAGCTCGGCGGCGGTGCCCCGGTGGTAGGTTTCGTGAAGCTTGCTGAGCTCGCGCACCACGCAGATTTTGCGGTCCGGACCCAGCCATTCTATGACCTCGTCCAAAAGCTTGCGCAGCCGGTGCGGCGACTCGTAGGCAACGATCGTTCGGCCTTCGGTCCGCCAGCTTTGGATCCGCGTTTGCCGTCCTTTTTTTTGCGGAACAAAGCCCTCGAATACGAAGCGGTCGCAGGGAAATCCGCTCGCGACCAATGCGGGAATGAGTGCGGTCGGGCCGGGCAAGGCCTCGACAGCCACGCCGGCCTCGACGCAGGCGCGTACCAGCAAAAATCCAGGGTCGCTGATGCCCGGAGTGCCCGCGTCGCTGGCGAGCACCACATGGCCAGAGGATTCGCGAATCAGCTGCACGAGCGCGGCGGCCTGGGCGTGCTCGTTGTGCATGTGGTAGGCGCGGAGCTTGGCCTCAATCCCCAGTAAATGTAAAAGCTTACCCGTGGTTCGGGTATCTTCGGCGAGCACTAATTCGGCGTCCGCCAACGCAGTTTTGGCGCGGTCGGTGATGTCTCCGAGGTTGCCCAGCGGAGTCGGAACGAGCACCAGTTTGCCCATTTACTCGAAGCGGGCGTAGACGAGCGCCAAGAACCGGTCGGCGACGTCCGGCGATTTACTCCAGTCGTAGTCGGGTTGAACGGCCTCGCGAATGAAGGTCTCGCACTCGGCCTTGGATTCCAAGGTGGCCAGGTAGGCCACGATGCGCTGGTAGTCTTGGTCGTCGCCGCCAAAAAGGTGCTTCACAAAGGCAAGGCGGTCGTTCAGGCCGGCGTTGAGGTTGGCGTAGCGGGCGTTCACCGACTTTGATGCGGCGGGCTGCGGGCTAGTAGCTGCGGGCTCTTGGCGTGTAGCTAATGGTTCCTGGTGAATAGCTACGGGCTCCTGGTGAATGGCTGCGGGCTCCTGGTGTATGGCTGCTGGCTTCTGGCTAGTAGCTTCGGACGCAGTGCGTTCGCCCAGGGCGGCTACGTGGTCGGTGAGCGCGGCGTTGAGGCGCGACTCGGCTGCCGCCTGTACGGCTGCGAGCTGGGCTTGGAGTTGGGCGTGAGCGGCGGCTTGGGCCGCGGCTTGGGCCTGCGCGAGCTCTGCTTGGGTAGCGGCAAATTGGGCCTCGGTTTCTGCCTTGGCTTCGGCTACTTCAGCGCGGAATTTCGCTTGATGCGCCTGAACGCAAAGCGAATCGAGGAACTGGAGGTCGTCCGCGCTGGGTACCTCAGCTTGAAGGGCAGATTGGAGGCTAGAAAGGGCAGAAGAGAGGGCGGTGCTCATGGTGGAAAGCCGTAGTTTAGCGGAAGTGGAAAAGTACGAAATGTTCCAAGAGCGAGCGCCCCGTTTCGGGCACATTGAAGTAATCGCCGGCTCTATGTTTTCGGGTAAGACCGAAGAGCTCATTCGCCGCCTCAAGCGGGCGCAAATCGCCCAACTTAAGGTGATGGTTTTCAAACCACTAACAGATAACCGCTACGCCGAGAACGCCGTAGTTACCCACGACGAGGGGCGAATGACTGCCCGTCCGGTGGCCTCGGCGCTCGAAGTTTTGGACGCCGCACGCGATGCCGACGTCGTCGGTTTGGACGAGGCGCAGTTCTTCGACGACGAAATTGTGCGTGTGGCTAACGAGCTTGCGGATCGCGGCAAGCGCGTGATTGTCGCAGGTCTCGACATGGACTTCAACGGAGTGCCCTTTGGCCCCATGCCCTACCTCATGGCCGTAGCCGAATTTGTCACCAAGGTGCACGCCATCTGCGTGCGGAGTGGGGAATTGGCGCACTATTCGCACCGCCTGACGCCCGACTCGACCCAGGTGATGCTCGGTGACCGCCGCACCTACGAACCGCTGTCGCGTGCCGAGTTCGTGCGTGAACGCCAGCAAAATTCATAATGGTGACTGCGCCGAGTTGGACGTTGCGGCAGCTTGCCGAGGTGCTCCAGGCGGAGCTCCGGTCAACCAATCCCGATTCATGGGTACGCCGCATGGCGACCGATTCGCGCACAACTCAAACCGAACCGGCCCTTTTTTGGGCCTTAACGACGCCTTCGGGCGACGGACACCGTCACCTCGCTGAGGCGGTGGAGCGCGGGTGCGTAGCCGCCGTGGTCGCCCGCAAATCATGGGCGGAGCATGCGGTTCCAAACCTCGACGTGCTCCTGGTCGACGACGTGTGGGCGGCTCTTTTTACCTTGGCCGAGGCCCACCGGGCCGCGTACCGAGGCCCGGTAGTGGCCGTCACCGGCTCCAACGGAAAAACCAGCGTCAAAGAACTTCTGGCCCACCTTCTAGGCGACCCGACGGTCGCCCGCAGCCCCCGCAGCTACAATTCCAAGTTAGGAGTCCCCCTCTCGGTGCTGCACTTTGCGCTGGACGCCTCGATGTGGATCGTCGAGGTAGGCATCTCAGAGGCGGGGGACATGGCGCGCTTCACGCCCTGGCTGAAACCCACCCACGGAATCTTCACGGGCCTCGGCGACGCCCACGACGCCGGCTTCCCCAGCCGCGAAGCCAAGCTCGCCGAAAAAATGTCGCTGTTTGCCGGAGTTGCCTCGGTGCTGGTCCCCGACCGCGGGACGGGCACGGGTGAGGGGCTTCCCGGGGTCGAGGTGCTTCCCGGAGTCGCGTGGCGACCGGCGGGCTCGGTGCTGCGCACTGAAGGCGGATTTTGGGTCGGACCCGACGGACAGAACTTCGCGGTTCCGACCGAGTCGGAGGCCGAGCGGTCCAACGCGCAGCTCGCGCTGGCCGCCTGCTACGAGCTGGGCCGAATTCCGCACGATTTTGACCAGCGGCCGCGCGGACCGCTGCGCGTGGAACGGCGCGCCGCCCGCTGGGGCGGCGGCGCGTTGCTCGTCGACCGCTACGCGCTCGACGAGGCCTCGGCCTTCGAGGCCTTGGAACTGCTGGCGCAGGAGGCGGCTACGCCCAAGACGGCCTTGATCTTCACCGCCAATCCGGAGCGGTGGACCGAGCCGGTGGCTCGCTGGTCCGCCCAAATGCCCGGCCTGAAGATTGCGGTTTGCGCTCCCCACGACCCCGCGCCCGAGTGGGGTACCGAAGGCGCCGTGCTGCTCAAAGGACACGGCGTGGAGCCCGCCCTGGAGGAACGACTTGCCCGTCAGCACGACAGCATGGTCGAGCTCGACGTCGACGCCTTGGCCGCCAATTTGCGGCACTACCGGTCGCTGTTGCCGCAGGGTACGCGCATCATGGCCATGCTCAAGGCCAACGCCTACGGGCTGGGAGCGGTTCCGGTGGCCCGAGCGCTCGAGCGTCACCGACTCGACTACCTGGGTGTGGCCTACCCCGAGGAAGGTCGGGAGCTTCGTGAGGCCGGGGTGCGCACGCCCATCATGGTGCTGAATCCGGGTGATCCTTCGTTTGAGTTGATGCTCCGCTACCGGCTGGAGCCCGAGATTTTTAGCTGGGAACGCCTGCGAGCATTTGCCGAAGCCTTTGCGCGGCACCCCGAGTCCCTTGGCGAGGTGCTCGTGCACCTCAAGGTCGACACGGGAATGCACCGGCTGGGGTTTGCTCCTCACGAAGGCCGCGCAGTGGCGGAGGCCTTGCGGGCGATTCCGGGGGTGCGGGTGGCGTCGGTGCTGAGCCATTTTGCGGCGGCCGAGGTGCCCGAACAGGATTCGTTGAGCCGCCAGCAGTGGGCGCAATTCAGCCACTTTGCCGACCAACTCGAGGCGGGTCTCGGAACGAAAATTTGGCGCCACATGGCCAACACGGCGGCGGTGGCGCGGCACCCTTGGGCGGCGGGCGACATGGTCCGCTTGGGTATTGGGCTGATGGGAGCCTCGCTGGATGCCCGCGACGCACAGGCCCTGCAGCCGGTGGTGCACGTGACCACCACGGTCAGCCAAATTCGCCGCGTGCCTGCGGGCGAAGGCATTTCCTACGGGGCCACCGACGCCGCCGACCGCGAGCGGGTGATCGCGACCCTTCCGATTGGGTACGCGGACGGCATTCCACGTGCTTTGAGCAACGGAGTCGGCCGGGCCTACGCCAACGGTTGCTACCTGCCGATTGTGGGCCGGGTGTGCATGGACATGCTGATGGTCGACGCCACCGGAGTTCCCTTGCACGAGGGCGATCGGGTCGAACTTTTGGGCCGCCACGTGACCCTCGATTCGGTGGCCGAAGCGTGCGGAACCATTAGTTATGAGGTGCTTACGGGACTCTCGCCCCGACTGCCCCGCTTGGCCGCCCACGGTCTTTAGGCTATCTTTCTGCTCGTGGAGCGTCAATTTATCGCCATTTTGATTCGGGCCGCGGCGATTTTGCTGCCCTGGTGGGACCTCGGTACCGGGGGGGCGCTGGCGTTGGCCGCGCTGCTTTCGCTGGTGGCCGCTCGCGGGCGATGGAAGGCGCTGCCCGTCGACGTGGCCCTGTGGTCGGGCTTTGCCGCCGTAGCGGCGAGCGCGCTGTGGACCGAGGCGGCGAGCTTCGAAACGCTACTGCGCTGGTCTCCGTTGCTCTGGGTGCCCTTGGCCATGCGCCGACAGCACCGCGCGTGGCACGAAGGCTTGATCGCCGGCGGAATCGTCGTGTCGCTGGTGCTTCTTGGCAACGGCGTCGCTTCGGCCGTGAGCAGCCAAAGCTGGGATCCGCTTTTTTACCGGGACTTCGCGCAGTTGGCGCACCAGCACAGCTACCTCACCCTGTACCTCGGACTTTCGGCGGCGGCCCTCGCCACGGACCTGCGGTTTCGGGGCGCCGTGCGGCCGGTCCTGTTTAGCCTCTTTGCGCTCGTCGCCGTGCTGGC
>SYCM01000019.1 GCA_005786915.1 Bacteroidota bacterium
AGAGCAATGGACTGAAAATCCATGTGTCGACGGTTCGATTCCGCCCCGAACCACCAAAATCGCCAAGCCCCTCAGTTAGCTGTGGGGCTTTTTTTATGCTGTGCCGAGAAGCGAGATTATCTTTGCGGCATGGCTACCCAGCTAAAATGCACCCAATGCGGCGAGTGGGGCGAGGACTTGGACCGTTGCCCCTCCTGTGCTGCTCTGCGGCAGGTCCACAGCACCTTTGCCAATCAGGAAAATCCGAACCGGCACAAAGCGTTCGAAATGCCCACTATGGAATGGAACACCGACCCTCAGATTTCCGCTTGGAAGCGCAGCCTGATCAACACCGGGAAGGCGATGCACTGGATGGTGCTCGCCGTTGGCGGCGCCATCGCCTGGATGGCCTACTGGGTGGCCGTGTGAACCCCGTCACGGCCCTGGCCCTGGCGGCATTTGGGGTCCACCAAATAGGTTTGGCGTGGGACGTCTCGTTCCCGTGGGCTGACTCGTTTTTGGATCCCTGCTGCTTCATTCCGGTGGCCTTGGGCGTACCCAGTTGGCTGGCACGCCAAGTTCGGCCCGATTTGGTGCTTCCGTGGAGCATGGTCGCGGGGTTTACCTTGGTTTTTGTGGCGGCTTTTGAGTGGTGGATACCCGGTTTTGATCCGCGCTTTACTGCCGACCCCTTGGACGCACTCGCCTACGCCGTTGGGGCAGGAATGTGGCGCTTTGTTGAACCTCTGGGGCGTTAAGCGGTTACTTTTGTACTAAATCTTAAACATGAAGCGTAGCAACCTCCAAATTCGCGGTTTTTCAAAGTTGAGTAAAGCCGCTAAAATCACGTGGCTCACCGAACAGCACTTAAGCGATCCCGCCCGCGGGCAAGAGCTCTTGGCTTCGTACAACCACGCCGACGAGGCCGTGCAAAAGCGCCACGACGAGTTCATCGAGAACACGGTTGCCAACTACTTTTTGCCCCTCGGTGTTGCACCCAACTTTCTCATCAACAACCAAGTATATACGGTTCCAATGGCCATCGAAGAAAGTTCGGTGGTGGCGGCGGCGGCCAAGTCCGCGCAGTTTTGGATGGACCGTGGAGGGTTTCACTCCACGGTGATTTCGTCAACAAAAATTGGGCACATCCACTTCACGTTTACGGGTGATGCTGCAGCCCTAAACCGCTTAGTGGTGCGGATTCAGCCCGAGCTATTTGCCGCCACTGATTCGATCACGGCCAATATGCGCGCCCGTGGAGGTGGCATTCTGCGCATCGACTTGAAGGACCGGCGCGCCGCGATGGATGACTACTTCCAGCTCGAGGTGCGGTTCGAAACCCGCGATTCGATGGGCGCGAACTTCATCAATTCCTGCCTGGAAGAGATGGCCAAGGTGCTGCGGCTTGAGGCGGCAACCGACGCTGGAACTGCCTCGGGCGACCTCGAGGTGGTGATGTGCATTTTGAGTAACTACACCCCCGAGTGCATCGTGCGGTCTGAGGTGCGCTGCTCCTTGGAAGATCTGGACGACGGATCGGACTTGGACGTGTACGAATTTGCCCGCAAATTTCAGCGCGCGGTGCGGATTGCCGAAGTCGAACCCTACCGCGCTACCACCCACAACAAGGGCATCATGAACGGAATCGACGCCGTGGTGCTCGCCACCGGAAACGACTTTAGGGCGGTTGAGGCCGCCTGCCACACCTACGCGTCGCGCGACGGACAGTACCGTTCGCTCACGCACTGCTCGGTAGCCGACGGAGAATTCCGGTTCTGGATCGAGATACCGCTCTCGTTGGGTACGGTGGGCGGACTCACCAAGCTCCACCCGATGGTGCAACTGGCCCTCGAAATGCTCGGCAATCCCGGCGCCCATGAGCTTATGGGCATCGTGGCCGCTTCGGGGCTTGCACAGAACTTTGCGGCACTTCGCGCCCTGACGACCACCGGCATTCAAAAGGGCCACATGAAGATGCACCTGCTGAACATTCTGAATCAGCTGGAGGCCACCGACGCCGAAAAGGCCCAGCTGACGAGCTTTTTTGCCGACAAAGTCCCGCACCACGCCGACGTGGTCCACGCTTTTTGCGCGCTTCGGGGCATCCCCGTGCCCGCCGCCGAAGGAGTGCGCTCATGAGCAGCTTTTGGAGTTCCGGTAAGCTGCTGCTGAGCGGCGAATACTGGGTGCTCCATGGCGCGACCGCCTTAGCCGTACCCACGCGGAAGGGACAGCGGCTCACCTACACACCGAATGACCTGCCCCTGCATTGGACCGCGTGGGACCTGCGCCGCACGCCCTGGTTGGACGCGGTGGCGACCGACGAACCGCACGTGGCCTCGCTGCTGCAGGCCGCAGTAACCCTCGGAGGGCAGGTGCCGACCACCGGCAGCGTGCGCACCGAACTGGAATTTGACCGCGCCTGGGGGTGGGGGTCGAGCTCATCACTCACCGATTTGGTCGCGCAGTGGACCGGGGTACCCGCCCTCGACCTCCACTTTGCAACGTCCCAGGGATCGGGGTTTGACGTGGCCTGTGCCCGAGCGACCTCAGCCCTTACCTACCACAAAACGGGTCCGGCCCAAGCGGAATGGACCGCCGTCGCCGCCGCCCATTGGCCCGTCGAGCATTTTGCTCTGGTCTACCTCGGGCAAAAGCAAGACAGCCAAAAGGAGGTTCGCCGAAGCCGCCGGGAGCCGCTTCCCGCAGAACTGGACGCGATCACCGCCTTGTCTCACGCGATGGCCGAGGCCCGTGAGGCGACCCAGTGGGCCGCGCTGATCGAAGAGGCCGAAGCGCGCACGGCGGCATGGACCGGCCTTCCCCGGGTGCAGGAACGCTTCGGAGGCGTTCGCGCAACGCTCAAGAGCCTTGGCGCGTGGGGCGGAGACTTTGTCCTGGCGGTGGCCGAAGACCCGAGTGCATTCGCGTACTTTGCCGAACACGGTTACCTGTGCATGAAATGGTCCGACTGCGTTCCGCCCTTGCCCTGATTGCGCTGCTCCTCGCGGGCGCGCCGAGCTTCGCTGCCCACCTGGTGGGCGGAGAGCTGACCTACGTCTGCTTGGGCAACAACCAGTACCAAATCAAGCTGGTGGTGTACCGAGACTGCAATTCCACGGGGGCCCAGCTGGATCCGCAGTCCTCGATTGGCATTTACGACGGAATTCAGCCCATCCTCCTGCACAACCTCAGCGTGAACAAGGGGCCAACCATACCGGTTCCGGCGAACACGGGCAACCCCTGCCTTCAAGCTCCGCCCAACATTTGCACCGAGTATGCGGTGTACACGACGACCATTACCCTGCCGCCCCGGGCCAACGGCTACGTCATCACCTACCAACGCTGCTGCCGGAACGCGACTATCAGCAACCTGCCGACGCCCGACGATTGGGGATCGACGCTGACGACGCGCATCCCGGCAAACGACGCGTGCAACAGCAGCCCACAATGGAACAGCTTGCCGCCCATCGTGCTCTGCAACCAAGAGAATTTGAGCATTCCGACCTCGGCGACCGACCCCAACGGCGATTCGCTGCACTACATTTTGTGCAACCCACTGCACGGCGGAGGGAAAGACAACGGGTCGGGATTTACTTCCCCGGCGCCGAATCCCCCGGCGCCTCCGCCCTATGCCCCCATCAATTATTTAAATCCCTCGACCCCGAGTAACCCGATTCCGGGCAGTCCGTCGCTGAGCATCAACGGCACCACCGGAGTACTTAGCGGCAAACTCACGGTAACTGGCCAGTTTGTGGTCGCCATCTGCGTGGAAGAATGGCGCAACGGAGTGCTCCTCAATACTGTTAGGCGCGACTACCAATTCAACGTGACGTCGTGCCAGGCCAATATTGTGGCCAAGATTGTCTCCGAGGTTGACGATCCCACGCAAATCTGCATTGGCACGACCGTTCCGTTCCGGCACCAGAGCATTAACGCGACAAGCTTTTTTTGGGACTTCGGCGACCCCGGGCGCGCGGACGACACGTCGCGCACGGCTTTTCCGACCTGGACCTTTGGCGACACCGGAGTGTTTTGGGTGACGTTGGTCGCCAATCCGGGGTGGCCTTGCGCCGACACGGACCGCGTACAGTTCCACATTTATCCGCCGATCAACCCTCGTTTTACGCACAACGGCGGACCCTGCTTTGACCAGCAGCCCATCACCTTTGTGGCGCAGGGAACCTGGTACGACGGCGCCCTGTTTGACTGGACGTTTGGAGCCGCGGGCGACGCCAATTTGGCGAGCTTCTCGGGCCTCAATCCGCCCCTGATTCAGTTTGCCCAGCCCGGCACCTACCCGGTGACGTTGCGCATTCGGTCAAAGTCCTGCGACGAAACCTATGTGGACTCCGTGGTCGTGGATCCGCGTCCGCGGCTGGACAGCATAATCGGGCCTTGGGTGGGCTGCGAGCCCTATACCGTCACATTTGACGCCGGTGCATTTTCGCGGCGGACGCGCTACTTCGCCTGGGACTTTGGGGACGGGTACACCGACACGGCTGAGCGTCCCACCCACGTGTACCGGGTGCCAGGGCTTTACGACGTGCGGGTGCGCATGTGGACCCAGACGGGCTGCCTCGACACGGTCGAAAAAGTGTTCCCGGGTGCGATTCGGGTGAATCCGCGCCCCAAAGTGGCCATGCGGATTGCCCCAAAGCGCGTGACCATTTACCAACCGCTCGTCCAGCTGCGGGCCGATTCGGTCGACGCCGACGAGCAGTTTTGGTTTGATCTGGGCGACAGCACGACCTATGCCCAGCAGGCCTTTGTGGTGCACACCTACCGCGACACGGGTTGGTATGCGGTGCAAATGCTCGCCTTAAATTCCTACGGATGCTGGGACACGCTGGTCGATTCGGTGCGCGTGGATCCGATTTACAACGTTTGGTCGCCCACCGCGTTCACGCCCAACGGCGACGGCGGCAACGAAGGCTTTCGGCCTGTCGCCACCGGAATTAAAGCTTACCGCCTGCGCATTTTGGACCGCTGGGGCAACGTGGTGTTCCAGAGCGCGGACCCTCAAGAAGAATGGAACGGCCGCGTGGGAAATACCGGGGCGGACTGTCCGCAAGGTGCCTACCTGTGGTCGCTGTTCACCCTGGACTATGGGGATTCGCCCGTCGAACAGCAGGGCGTAGTGCTACTTGTGCGCTAAGGCGTAGGCTGCCGCCGCGGCGCCCAAGCTCAAGGCCAAGCTTGCCGTGACGTAACCGAGGGCCAACCACCAGGAGCCCGTTTTAACCCACTGAATCGCTTCCCAGCTAAAGGTGCTCATCGTGCTGAATCCGCCGCAGACCCCGGTCACCAGCGCCAACTGCAGGCGGCTGTCGGGGAGCGGACGGGCCATAAGGGCCCCGAGGAGCGCCGCCGCCGCTACGTTGGCCAGCAAGGTCGCCGCTGAGGCGGTGAGCAAGGGAGCGTCCGCCCGGCGCAACAGCAGCGAGAGGGACCAGCGAAGGAGGCTGCCGAAGGCTCCGCCCAAGGCTACGGCGAGAAGGTTCATCGGAGTGAAGTTAGCGGACGAATTCGAAGGATGAACGCGGCAAGGCTGCTGCCCACGACGGCACCGGCTATCACGTCTCCCGGGAAGTGTACGCCGAGGTACACCCGAGAGTAGGTCACGGCCAGCGCCCACAGCAGGGCAAGAGCGGCAATCCAGCGGTTGGGACGGCTGCGAAGAAAGACGGTGAAAAGGGCCCACGTGGTCGCGGCGTGGCCCGAAACCAAGCCAAAGGCACCTTTGCAGGCCCCGACGAGGCGAAACTGGCCTTCCAAGGTCCAACAGGGTCGGGGGCGCGCAAGGGCGGTTTTTAGGGCGCTCGCTACCAGGTCGGCGGCGCCAAAGGCGGCGAGCATCGTGACGGCAAACCAGATCCAAGCGACCAAGGCCCCGGTCCTGCGTTGCGCAAGGGCGAGGACAAGCCAGACCAGCACTGCGGTCCAGCCACTAGAAATGACGGTAAATACCGCATCTGCCTCGGGGCCACCCTGGCCAGCGACGGCAAGGAATGCGGCGCGGTCTAGTCGATCGAGCGATTCAAGGAGTCCCATAGTATATCCTTGAGGCGGTCAAGCCCTTGCCCGGTGACGCTGCTAAACGTGGTCAATGGAAGATCTTTGGGCAATTTGGGCTGCACGTCAGCGAGCAGTTGGCCCAGCAGTTCCTCGTCGAGCATGTCGGTTTTGGAGATGGCCAGCGCCCGGCGCTTGGTCAGCAGTTCAGGGTTGAAGCGCTCCAGCTCGCCCAGCAGCACCTGGTACTGCTCGACCACGTCGGGCGCGTCGCAGGGGACCAAAAAGAGCAGTAAGGCGTTGCGCTCGATGTGCTTGAGAAAACGGTGTCCGAGCCCGCGGCCCTCGGCGGCACCCTCGATGAGGCCGGGAATGTCGGCCATGACGAAGGATCGGTAGTCGCGGTGGGCCACCACGCCGAGGTTGGGAACCAAGGTGGTGAAAGGGTAGTCTGCGATTTCGGGTTTGGCGGCACTCACGGTGCTGAGCAGCGTGGATTTGCCCGCGTTGGGAAATCCGACAAGGCCCACGTCAGCCAATACCTTCAGCTCAAGCAGGAACCAGCCCTCTTGTCCGGGTTCGCCCGGTTGGGCGTGCTCCGGGGCCTGATTGACCGAGTTCTTGAAGAAAGCGTTGCCCCGACCGCCCCGCCCCCCCGGCAAAAAGACTTTGCGCTCGCCGGGTTGAGTAAGCTCGCAGAGCAACTCGCCCGTTTCGGCATCCTTCACCACGGTGCCCAAGGGAACCTGGAGCACGATGTCTTCGCCGCTAGCGCCAATGCGCAGATTGCGGTTGCCGTTTTCGCCGGGTTCGGCCTTGATGTGCTTGCGGTACTTGAGGTGAATCAACGTCCACATTTGGGGATTGGCCTCCAGGATGATGTGGCCGCCCCGCCCACCGTCGCCGCCGTCGGGTCCGCCTTTGGGAAGGCCCTTGGCGCGAAAGAAGTGCCGGCTTCCGCCGCCGCCGTGGCCCGACTGCAGGAAGACCTTTACGTAGTCAATGAAATTGGAATCAGCCACGGATTAAGGTGCTAAAGGGATTGAATGAGGCTGCGAAGCTGCGCCGTGATGGCCGCAATGCTTCCGACGCCGTTGAGCGCGCGGTACTTGCCTTGGGCCTCGTAGTAGGACTGCACCGGAGCGGTCTCGCGGTTGTAGACTTCGAGGCGTTGGCGAATGACTTCTTCGTTGGCGTCGTCGGCGCGGCCTGAAGTGGCGCCCCGCTCGAGGAGGCGCTTGACCAGTTCTTCGTCGTCGACTTCGAGTCCGATCATAGCGGTTACGCTTGAGCCGGCGTTCTCGAGCATTTCGTCGAGGGCCTCCGCTTGGGCCGAAGTACGCGGAAATCCGTCAAAGATGAAGCCCGCCGCACCCGGGTGCTTGGACCACTCGTCCTGCAGCATCGCAATGGTGACGTCGTCGGGCACCAGCTGACCTTGGTCCATGAAGGATTTGGCCCAGCGGCCTAACTCGGTGGCCTCGCGGATGTTGCGGCGAAAAATGTCGCCCGTCGAAAGGTGAACTAACGCAAATTCGTCGACGAGCAGCGCGCTTTGCGTGCCCTTGCCCGCCCCCGGAGGACCAAAAAGTACAATGTTTTTCATCGAATGCGGCGTAAATGTCCGAAAACAGCCAAGGCGGCAAAGGTACGACCTTGAGGACTTCCCTACCTTTGCGCCCTAACCCCTCGGGCTATGGAACATAACTATGCCGTGATCATGGCGGGTGGAGTCGGTTCGCGCTTTTGGCCAACCTCAACTTCGCGTAAACCCAAGCAGTTTCTGGACATTTTAGGAACTGGCGAAACGCTGCTGCAGCAAACGTTTCGGCGCATGAAGTCGGTCGTTCCGGCAGATCACATCTACGTGGTGACCCACGCGGACTACGCCGACGCCTGCTTGGAGCAACTCCCAGAACTCGATCGGCCCCGGATTTTGGCCGAGCCCGCGCGGCGCAACACGGCACCCTGCGTGGCGTATGCAGGATTCGTACTGAAAAAAAGAGATCCGCTGGCCAACTTCGTGGTGACGCCCGCCGACCACTTGGTCACCCACGAAGCGGAATTCACGGCGCGTTTGCGCTCTGCGCTTGAAACCACGAGGGCCCACAACGTTCTGATGACGCTGGGAATGAACCCTACCCGGCCTGAAACGGGGTACGGCTACATCCAGTTCCGCCCCGAAACCTCGGAATACGCCAGCGACGTGCACCCGGTTAAAACGTTTACCGAGAAGCCCAACCGCGAAATGGCCGAGCAGTTTATTGCCACCGGCGAATTTTTGTGGAACGCCGGAATTTTTGTGTGGAACGCCAACGCCATCCTCAGTGCCTTTGAAAAGCACATGCCCGATATGTACGCGAGCTTCAACGCAGGGTGGTCCCACTACGGCACCCCGAGCGAAGGCGCGTTCATCGGATCGATGTACGGCGAATGCCCGAACGAATCCATTGACTACGGCATTCTGGAAAAGGCCAAGCAAGTCCTAGTGATGCCCGCGGAATTCGGGTGGTCTGACCTCGGAAGCTGGGGCGCCGTGCACGAACAGCGAGCGGCCGACGCCCACGGCAACACAGGCGCCGGACCGCAGGTCCTATCGTACGACGCCTCCGGCAACACCTACTTGATTCCCGAGCACATGGTGGCCGTGGTGGACGGACTAAACGACTACATCGTAATCCTCAGCGAGAACCGATTGCTCGTGTGTCCGCGAAGCAAAGAGCAGGAAATCAAGCAGTTCGTAAACGACGTGAAGATGCGCCGCGGGGAAGATTTCGTTTAGCGATCCGCCAGGGTACGAAATCAAAAAAGGCGCCCTCGGGCGCCTTTTATAGTAAGATTGCGGGATCACTTAGCGCTTAGCGCCCTCGAGCCACTTGTAGATCCGCTCGGGCATCACGCGCTCCAGTCCGAGTAGAGTCAGCCAGTAACCCACAAACAGGGCGAGGAACACCAGCATGCTGAAACCGGTGAGGATGATCATAATCGCGAGGAGAAAACCGAGGAACTTCATGGTGCGCTTCGTTGAAGGGTGCAAATAATTCGTACAGGGCAAAGATAGGTGACGGCAGGGAATTCTATGCGCCTCAAGTCGGGCGTAATTTTGCCGCATGAGCACACAAACCCGCATTGAACGCGACACGATGGGCGAAGTCCACGTGCCCGCGACCGCCTACTGGGGCGCCCAAACTGAGCGTTCGCGCACCAACTTCAAAATTGGACCCGAAGGCAGCATGCCCAAAGAGATCATTCGGGCCTTTGCCTACCTGAAAAAAGCGGCCGCGCTCACCAACCGCGACTTGGGCGTGCTGTCGGCCGAAAAGGCCGCGCTGATTGGCCAGGTCTGCGACGAAATTCTGACGGGCCAGCACGACGGGGAGTTTCCGCTCGTCATCTGGCAGACCGGTTCGGGCACGCAGAGCAATATGAACGTCAACGAAGTCATCGCCTACCGCGGACACGTGCTCAGCGGGGGTTCGCTGCTCGACGAACAGAAGGTCCTGCACCCCAACGACGACGTGAACAAATCGCAGTCGTCCA
>SYCM01000020.1 GCA_005786915.1 Bacteroidota bacterium
CACGGCCGGATACCTGCACCACGATTCCATGACGCGGGCCGCCTACCTCCACGTGATGCGGCACGCGGACTTTGCTCCGCGCGAACTCCTCGAAGCCCCCGACTACGACGCAGCGCTCAAGGGCGCCGAGCCCCGCTACTAGCAAAAAAGCCCGCCGAGCGAACTCGGCGGGCCTCTTAATTCAGCACGCTGGGCTTAGTGGCGGACCAGCTTGGCCGTATGCATCCCGCGTTCGGTGTGCACGCGCACGAAGTAGGCCCCCGGCGCCCAAGTGGCACTCGGCAGCTCGACTTCGGTTCCGTTCACCGTGGCGGCAAACACCGGACGTCCCAGGATGTCCATTACCTCCACCGCCGTGACGTTGGCACCAAAAGCACGCAGCAGCGCGTTGGCCGTCGTCGGGTTCGGAACCAACTGCATCTTCACCGCCTCCACTTCGGGAACCGAGATGCTGGAGCCCACGGCGTTCAGCGCCTTCGCCATGCGGGGCATCGCAAACGCCATCCCCGTGTCGATGTAGAGCAGCGACTGGGCCTTGATGTTGGGGTTGGTCTCGTTGGCCGACAGCGGATCGTTGCCGTCCCACCAATCCCAGGGATTGGCATTCACCTTAAAGGGCATCGTCGCGTTCGGCGGAAGCATGTTGAACGTGTACAGGTTCTCCTGCGCGCCAAGGTTGTAGGGATTCGTGCGGGCCTTCACCGAGTAGGCGTCGTTCATCGTCGACGCTGCAAGCACCGTGTTGTTGCCAAAGCTGTTGGCCATTTTCACGGCGGTGTGGCTGCCGGCCACCTCAACCACAGGGAAGAAGGCGCCCGCGATGGGCACGTTCACCATTCCGCGGTAGTAGGGTGCAAAAAAATCGTAGCGGCTGTGGAAGCTCACGATCGGCGCGTCGCCTTGGGCCATCCACGCGGAATCTCCAAGGGCTCCGCCCAAGTTGATCACCATGTTCACGTTGTGGGGCACGCCCTTGTACAGCTCGATGTTTCGGCCGGGCTGCGTTTGGTCAACTAAGGGCAGACCAGTGACCGGGTGCGTACCATTGATTACCGCCTTTCCGCCGTAGCCGTTCCAATCACCCACCCGCGCCGTGTCCACATAGGGAGCGCCCGCCGCAACGGTGTTGCCGAAAATTCCGGTTCCCGCAGCTTGGTACTTGAACTTAGAGGGGGAGGCAACTTCAGCGTAGTTGTCAATGGTTGCGTAGGCCAGCGTGATGTAGCCTCCCGAACCGGCACCAATCAGCGAAATGGCCGAAGGATCTACGCGGTAGGGGTCACCTAAGGCAAGCTTGGACGCCCGAACGGAGCGCACGCACACCTTCGCGTCCTGCACGGCATTGTAAACGGCCATGAGGTTGGTTCCGCGACGCAAGTCCAGGTTGGTGGAGTTCGCCAACCAACCGAGGCGGTAGCTCGCCGAAACAGCGACAAATCCGCGGCGCGCAAAACGCTTCGCCATTTCCACTACGGCCGAATCCTTGCGGTCGCCCATGGGCGAAGCCAAGCCTTTGGGCAAAAACGAGCCCGTGTGGAAGATGATCACTACGGGGCGCGACGCCACCTGGTCCACGGCCGTGTCGGGCATGTAGATGTCGGCGTACATCGGTACCACCATCGGTCCGCCCATCGTGGCCGGAACGTATTGGCTGAAGTTGTAGCCGTAGGCCACGTTGGGAAGCACCGTCACTTGCGCGTCGGTAAACACCTCGTCGAGGTAGCGCTGCTGGGCCGAAGCCGAGAACGCCGTTAATGCCAATGCCGCTGCGGCAATTAGGCTCTTAGGGTAGGTTATTTTCATGCATTTTGGAGATTAGGAATGAGAAATTTACGTAAAATAATTTACTTCGAGGGGGCGTTCCACGTCAACGAGACGTAGGTCAGCCTTCCCACCGCCGGACCGCCGTAGACCTGAACGACCTTTTGGTTCAACAGGTTGCTCGACCCCAACTTGACCTGCCACACCAGGTCGGGCTTGGCCCACGACACCTGGGCGTCCACCAGGCTGTAGCTTGGAATCCGCCCGGTAAACTGGGGCGAGCCCTCAAAAAGAAATCCCTCCACCCACTTGTAGGTGACGTTGAACCCGCAGCGTCCTTTGCCCAGCTTCCAGTCGAGGTCACGGCCCGCAAACGACAGGTTGTACTTGTGTTCGGGGGTGTTGTAGGCCGGAATAATAGGGTCGTCTTCGCCCGCATTCAGCACGTTCCATGTGTAATTGCCTGCAAGCGTGTAGCGCGAAAAGTAGTAGTTGGCCCCAAGGCTAAACCCTTGCGTAGTAACCTGTTCCGTCGCGTTGGACGCAATCCGGTAGGCCTGCACTGAGGAGAGTCGATTCGCTGCGCTGCCGCCGGGATCGTCTTCGATGCGCAAGCCCAGATGGTAGCCAATAAAATCCGTGTACCAGCTGTAGTAGTACGTTGCGTCGAGGTACAACCGATCCCACCACGTCGTGCGGTACCCCAACTCCACATTGCGCACCTGTTCTGGGCGGACCGCTTCGCGCGAGTAGTACTGCCACTGCCAGTCTGCCCGGGCCTGCGGGCCCGCCTTCAAAAAATCGCTGACCTCGTCGACCGTCACCAGCGAATCGTAGCCATTGAGGTTGCCCAGCAGCAGCGCCCGGCCCACATTGTAGTACAAATACTGATCTTGAAGCGTCGGATTCCGAACCGCCGACGAAAAACCGAGCCGCCACACGCTACGCTCGTTGGGTCGGTACACCACCGAAGCGGCGGGCGAGAACAGCCAACTAAAATTCTGATTCTTGTCGGCGCGGGCGGTTGCGCTCACCGTCCACTGCTCCCCCCAGTTGCGAGTGTAGCCCGCATACAGCCCCAGTTCGGCCACGCGAAGCACCCGGCCGTTCGTGTCGCTGAACAGCGTTCCGCGCGAATTCGGACGGTACTGGCGAAGGCTCGAGCCCAGCGTGAAGCGTCCGCCCGCCACGTCGTAGGCCCGCTGCCCGTGCAGGTGCGCGAGCGACGACCGATCCCAAAACTGCGACCCCCCTTCGGTGAACGGC
The DNA here is from genome assembly GCA_005786915.1 of Bacteroidota bacterium. Lineage (GTDB taxonomy): Bacteria > Bacteroidota > Bacteroidia > Flavobacteriales > Schleiferiaceae > TMED14. The sequence continues at coordinate 3,028 of SYCM01000020.1, forward strand.
CGCGTAATGATCGACTGCTTCAGCGCCTCAAACGCCGCAGACCCCGGAATCAGCATGCTGTCGGGGTCGTAGGCCATGTCCATCCAATTGCGGTTGCTCGCGTGCAGCGAATCAAACACGCCCGGATGTTCCGCCCAGAGCTGGGCCATGGCCGCACTGAAGTCCGCAGCCGAAAGCGACTCGTCGGGGTAGCCCGGCAGCGCCCGGACCACCGGCTTTTGAAAAATCGTCCAAAACGAGCGGTATTGATTCGCCCAAAACCCGTCGTTCAGCACCGAATCCTGCATGCGAAGGGCCGTAAAGTAGGCGTCGTAGGTCTTGCCCGCGTCCTCGTGGGTGGTGTAGGCGCGCACGAACCAGTCCTCGCCCTTGCGCAGCTCGACGCGGTTCTGCAAAAACTGAATGTTCTTGAGGCTGAACCGGTTATCTCCTTGATATACCGTGGTCCCGGTTCCATAGTTCAGGGCATAAATGGCCTCCACCCCGGCGCGGTTGCGGTAGTGCACCGACGTCGCCATCTTCAGGTTTTCGGTGTTGTAGTCCACGAGCGCGGACTCCTCAATCCCGCGGCGGTGGTAGGTTCCGATGCCCGCGTAGGTTTTCACGTCGCCCCCGTCGTCGTAGGTAATTTCGTCCCCGTAGCGGTTGACCGCGTCGTACCCCCCGGGGTTGTCGACCGCGGACTTGGAACCGTCCGTCGGGTCGAGGTTGGTCGCCTCCCAGTCGTCGGCCCGCAGCGCAAACAAGTTGATTTTGTAGGCCCAACTGGCGCTTCCGTCCGCCCGTTTAAACGCTTGCGCGTGGCGGAACCCAAATTCCGCCAAGCGGCGCTCGCCCGCCTTCACCTGCACCGAAGTCCCCTGAAACCGGTAGGGATCCTTGGTGGTCATGGCGATAACTCCGTTGAACGCTGAGGGGCCGTACAGGGCTCCGACCGCCCCCGAAATGACGTCGACCTGCTGCACGTCGAGCTCGCTGGCGCCCAAAAAGTTGCCGAGCGAAAAATTCAATCCCGGGGCCTGGTTATCCACCCCGTCGATGACTTGAAGGCTGCGCACCGGGCTGGTGCTGTTGAATCCGCGGGTGTTGATGATTTTAAATCCAATGCTGGCCGAGGTCAGGTCGACGCCCTTCATGCTGCCGAGGGCTTCATAAAAGTTGGGCGCGGGGGCTTCCTTCATGCTCACCAAATCCAAGGCCTCCACGGTGAGCGGCGCCTGCTTTTGCTTTTCCGAAATTTTGGAAGCGACGATTTGGGCCTCCGAAAGTTCCACGGATGACGCCGTGAGTTTGATGTTCAGCGGATTCGCATTCCGCACCTCAGCACGGTAGGGCTCGTAGGCAAAAGCTTCCACCAAAATGGTCGCAGGAAGCGGTACCCCCTGCACCACGAACGCGCCTTCAAGGTCGGTAACCACCTTGATCGAGCCCACGGTAACCCGCGCTGAAGGCAGCGCCTCGCGGGTTCTGGCGTCGGTCACGGTTCCGGTAATTCGCGCCGTTTGCGCACTCAACGTCGCGGAGAGCACCAGGCTCAGCATCCCCAAAATGCGGGCATAAAACTTCATAAATGGGCGTTTAGGTGCCCTTAAAGTACGGATTTTCGGGCACCTAGGGGAAGGCCGCCGACCAGCGTCCGCTCGCCACCCGGGCGTGAAAGGCCGCCGAAAGCTGCGCCGTCAGGGGTCCTACCTGGCCGCTGCCGATGCGGCGCCCGTCCACTTCCACCACCGGAGTGAGCTCGCCCATGGTTCCCGTGCCAAAGGCCTCGTCAGCGGTGTAGAGCTCGGTCAGCGACAGGTCTCGTTCCGCCGTAGGGATGCCCAGCTCCCGGCCAAGCTCCAGTACGATTCCGCGCGTGATGCCCGGCAAGCAGTTGGTCGCGTGCGGGGTGAGCAGTTGTCCGCCGCGCACGGCGAACAGGTTGGTCCCGTTCATTTCGGACACGAAGCCGCGCTCGTCGAGCATAAGGGCGTCGTCGGCCCCGGCCACGTTGGCTTGAATTTTTGCCAATATGTTGTTGATCAGGTTGTTGTGATGGATTTTGGAGTCCACGAACTGCGGGCTGTTCCGGCGTATGGCCGAGGTGACGACGCGCACCCCGGCGGCGTTGTCGTAGACCGGTTTTTTCCATTCGGCCAGCACAATGAGCGTGCAGCCCTTTTGGTTGAGGCGCGGATCCATTCCCGACGTGATTTTCTCTCCGCGGGTCAGCGTCAGCCGAACGTGGGCGTCGCCACGCATTCCGTTGGCTTCCAAGGTTTGAAATAGGGCGGAGCGGACTTCGTCGCGCGTCGGCACCTGGGCAAAGGCCATGGCGTGGGCCGAAGCGAACAGCCGGTCGAGGTGGTAGTCGAGGGCAAAGATTCCGTTGGGGTACACGCGCAGACCCTCCCAAACGGCGTCGCCCCCCTGAACGGCGGAGTCAAAGACGCTTACCTTGGCCTGATCCCGGTGCCAGAGCCGATCTCCGACCCAAACCTGCAGGTTCGCGTTTTGCGGATTAAACGTTTGAAGCATAATAAACGAATTTACTCAAGTAGAAGCGCTTGATTCGCCAAGCGGGCAAACAAGGGCGCCGATTCTTCCGCAAGGGCCTCAAGATGCTCGGGCATGCGGGGCGGTTCCGGAGACGGAGTGCCAAAGCCCGTGGACTGGTGTACTTGTGCGTACCAATGCGGCGCCCAAACTCCGTCGTAGGGCTTCGGACCGGCCGGCCACGAGAGCTGTTCCGGCCTGAACTCGAGGTCCAGTGCGGCGCACACCTGACGGAACCCCCGTTCGGGATCGCGCAAGAGGTCGTCCGAGTCAACGACCACCAAAGGAGCTCCTAACGACTCAAGCTGCTTCAGTGCGTCGAGCTGCTCGCGCAGCGCCACGTCGCGCAACGACACCTCCGGAACCACCTTGGCGAACGACGCGATGACCTTGCGGGGGCTTCGAATCCACAAAATGTGCTTCCAGCCCGCCGCGGGGCTGAGGTCCAGCCCGTCCATGTGGTGGGCCATATTCTTGAGGTAGGTAGGGCGCTGCAGGGTGGCTAACTCCGCCCACACCGCGGCCGGATCGATCGGTTGGTGGGCGAGGACCGCCTTGCGGCCCGGGTGGTCCGCACGGGTTCGCGCCAAATAGGCCGCATAAAACGGCTCGTCCACGACTCCCCAGCCCGGCCGCTGGGCAAAGCTGTACATCAGCGCCGTCGAAACGTTTCGCGGACCCGAGAGGGCGTGCAGCACTTCCATCGCAAACGAATGTACGCGCCGAAGGCGGGAATTTAATCTGCGCTATCTTGAGGGCGAAAACCAAACCCTACGCCATGACCTTGCGCCTCTTTGCCTCCGCCGCCGCCACCGTTGCAATGTTGGCTCTACTTGCCGCTTGCGGCTCCGCTAAAAGCGCGTCAACCGTCAATTTGAGCGCCGCTCAAGCCAAGTACCCCGGCTACAGCTTGGCCGACTTCACCACGGGCCAGGCTCTTTATGCCGAAAACTGCGGGCGCTGCCACCC
>SYCM01000021.1 GCA_005786915.1 Bacteroidota bacterium
ACCGCATTCCGGCCTACTTCTACGGTCCCGGAGAACACGACTACGTGGTTGCCTTGAGCGCCGAGGAGGCGCTCGATAAGGCCCGCGCGGCCAGCGGCCGCGCGGGCCTCACCGCCGCCGACCTTCAGCAGGACCCCGACTGCCTCGACACATGGTTCTCGAGCTGGCTCTGGCCGCTGAGCGTCTTCGACGGCATCCGCAACCCCGAAAACCCCGAGATCCAGTACTACTACCCGACGCAGGACCTCGTCACCGCCCCCGAAATCCTCTTCTTTTGGGTCGCGCGCATGGCCATGGCCGGCTACGAGTATTCGGGCAAGCGTCCGTTTGAACGCGTCTACCTCACCGGAATCGTGCGCGACAAACTCGGACGCAAAATGTCCAAATCCCTCGGCAACTCGCCGGACCCCATCGGGCTCATGGAGACCTACGGGGCCGACGGCGTCCGCATGGGAATGCTCTTGACCTCTCCGGCGGGCAACGACCTGCCGTTTGACGAATCGCTGTGCGAGCAGGGCCGCAACTTCACCAACAAAGTGTGGAACGCCCTCCGCCTGGTTAAAGGCTGGAACGTTTCGGACGACGCTCCCGCCGACGAAGCCGCGGAATGGGCCGTAACCTGGTTCCGCAGCCTGCTCGACGCCGAATTGGCCGAGCTGCAGCGCGACTTTGACCGCTACGCCCTTTCAGAGGCCCTCATGCGCTTGTACAAGCTCACCTGGAATAGCTTCTGCGCCTGGTACCTCGAGCTCGTCAAGCCCGCCTACGGCCAGCCTATCTCCACCGCGATCTACCGCGCCACGGTCGACTACTTCGAAACCCTCATGGCCGCCCTGCACCCCTTCATGCCCTTCCTCACCGAAGAGGTGTGGCACCTACTTTCGGAGCGCGCCGAGGCCGACTTCCTCGATTTTGCCACCTATCCGACTTCGGGCGGAACCGCCTACGACCCGGCCACCTTCGCCATCATGGAGGAGCACGTGGTCGCCCTGCGCACCTTTAGGTCCGAGAAAAACATCGCCTTCAAGTCGCCACTCACCGCCGATGCCGCCCTGAAACCCGTCGCATGGTCCGCCATATCCAAGCTCACCAACACCCAGTGGGGGGATGCTGAAGGCGGACTTCCGCTTCGGGCCGGAACCTTTGAGCTCCGCGTCCAAGTGGCCGCCGACGACATCGACGTCGAAGCCGAAATTGCCAAGGCCCAAAAAGAAATCGAGTACTACAGTGGATTTAAGCGCAGCGTAGAGGCCAAACTTTCCAACGAAAAATTTGTGTCCGGAGCCCCCGCCGCGGTAGTCGAAGCGGAACGCAAAAAACTCGCCGACGCCGAGGCTAAAATCGAAATCGCGCAGAAGCTGATTAGTCGGCTGGAAGCTAGCAACTAGCAGCTGGTTACTGCCCTCTACGCTGCATCGACGCCTCGTACAGCGCGATGCCGGCGGCCACCGAAACGTTGAGCGAGGCGGTTTCGCCGCTCGTCGGGATTTTGGCGGTCTGGTTGCAGGCCTTCCAGAGGGCAGGGGAGATTCCGTCTTCTTCAGAACCCATGATTAAGGCGGCGGGTCCGCGCAGGTCGCAATCGGCGAGGGTTCCGGTACCTTTTTCAGAAATGCCCACGATTTGGCAGCCGCTCATTTCGAGCGACGTCAGTGCGATGGGCAGGGAGCGCACGCGGCAAATGGGCATGCGGAGCAGGGCACCGGCAGACGACTTGACGGCGTCGGCGTTCATGGGAGCGGAACCCTCCGAAAGCACAATCGTGTGGGCGCCAAAGCTCTCGCAGGAGCGGGCGATAGCACCCACATTGCGCACGTCGGTAACGCGGTCGAGGATTACGACGAGGGGCGCAACTCCGCGCTCGGCGAGGCCCGCCATTACTTCAGAAAGGTCGGCGTAGGCCACGCTGGAGGCCCAACTCACCACGCCTTGGTGGTTCGCGCGGGTAAAGCGCTGCATGCGCTCGGCCGGAACGAACTTGACAAAAATGCCTTTTTTGCGGGCCTTGGCGGCGATCGCCATCAGCGCGGGGTTGCGCGACTCCTGCGAAATAAACACGCGGTCGAGCACCACCTCAGACTCGAGGGCCTCTTCGATAGGGCGAATGCCATAAATAAGTTGGTCGTTCAGTTGCTCGCTCATGCGGTTTCGTCGGTTTCGTCTTCTTCGGACTCGCCCTGCAGGGCGCGGTCAACGAGCGAAGGGTTGGTGGATTTGCTATTTTTCAGGCCCAATTGGCGAAGCTGTTCGGCGCGCCTCACCAGGTTGCCCTTGCCTTGGCTGAGCTGCTTCATCGCGTTTTCGTAGGTATTGGTGGCCGTCTTCATTTGGTTGCCCACCTTGATCATCTCCTCAGAAAATCCTACAAACTTGTCGTACAGGTCCGACGCTTGGCGGATGATTTCGCCCACATTTCGGTTTTGGCGTTCCTGTCGCCACAGGGTCCCTACCGTGCGCAAGGTGGTCCACAAGGTCGTGGTGCTGACCAGCGCGATGTTGCGGTCAAACGCCTCTTGGTACAGCTCGGGCTGGGCCTGAAGGGCCGTG
>SYCM01000022.1 GCA_005786915.1 Bacteroidota bacterium
GATGTTGGCGCCATCCACATAGCTCACCGTGCCGTCGGCGCGGCGGCCGTGGCGCACGCAGGCGGCGTGGATGCCCTGCATGATCTGCAGCAGGCGGCCATCCACCTCGTCGCGCGGCCACGACAGGCGCAGTGCGTTCTGGCTCATGTCCAGGCCGGACGTGGCGACACCGCCCGCGTTGCTGGCCTTGCCCGGGCCGAACAGCACACCCGCGTTCTCGAAGACCGTGGCGGCCTCGATGGTCGAAGGCATGTTGGCGCCCTCGGCCACGCACTTCACGCCGTTGGCGATCAGCGTGGCGGCGTCGTTCGCGTCCAGTTCGTTCTGCGTGGCACAAGGCAAGGCGACGTCCACCGGCACGTGCCAGGGGCGCTTGCCCGCCTCGAAGTGCGCGCCGGTGCGCTGGGCGTAGTCGCTCACGCGGCCGAAGTGGTGGTTCTTCACGTCCATCAGGATCGCGAGCTTCTCGGGTGAGAAGCCGTCCTCGTCGACGATGGTGCCGCTGGAGTCGGACACGGTGACCACCTTGGCGCCCAGCGCCATGGCCTTCTCCACCGCGTACTGCGCCACATTGCCCGAACCCGACACCGACACGCGCAGGCCCTGGAAGGACAGGCCGCGCGTCTTGAGCATTTCCTCGGCAAAGTACACGGTGCCGTAGCCAGTGGCCTCGGGGCGGATCAGCGAGCCGCCGAAGCTCAGGCCCTTGCCGGTGAAGACGCAGTCGGCGCGGTTGCTGAGCTTCTTGGTCATGCCGGCCATGAAGCCCACCTCGCGCCCGCCCACGCCGATGTCGCCCGCGGGAACGTCGGTGTCCGAGCCCACGTGGCGGAACAACTCGCTCACGAAGGCCTGGCAGAAGCGCATTACCTCGTTGTCGGACTTGCCTTTGGGGTCAAAGTCTGAACCGCCCTTGCCGCCGCCCATGGGCAACGTGGTGAGCGAGTTCTTGAAGATTTGCTCAAATCCGAGGAACTTCAGCACCGACAGGTTTACCGTCGGGTGAAAGCGCAGGCCGCCCTTGTAGGGTCCGATGGCGCTATTGAATTCCACGCGGTAGCCGCGGTTTACGTGCACGTTTCCGGCATCGTCAGTCCATGAAACACGGAACATGATCGTGCGCTCAGGCTCGGTGATGCGCTCCAAAATGCGCGCTTTTTTGTACTTCGGGTTCTCTTCGATAAACGGAATAACCGATTCGGCGACTTCGTGAACGGCTTGAATGAACTCGGGCTCTGCGCCGTTGCGGGCTTTGGCCCAATCCATGAATGCCGAAATTTCAGCTTGGTACTTAGGATTCATAAAGGGAGTATTTATCCGACAAAGGTATAGCCGAAATTTGTCCCATGATTGAAGATCCGAATCCGCAGCGCACCCCCTTATCTGAATTGGGTGAATTTGGTTTAATTGAGCGACTCACCGCCGACCTCATACCCGTTCAGCCTTCGACCGTGCTCGGGGTGGGCGACGACGCCGCGGTGCTTCGCATGGGGGCGGACCAAGACCTTCTGGTGAGCACCGACCTGCTCGTGGAGGGGGTGCATTTTGACCTGGCTTATGTGCCTCTGCAGCACTTGGGCTACAAGGCGGCCGTCGTCAATTTCAGCGACATTTATGCGATGGGCGGAACCCCCACCCAGCTGACGGTCGGGATGGCGGTGAGCAGCCGATTTCCGGTCGAGGCGCTCGACGAAGTGTATGCTGGTCTGCGCCGGGCCTGTGCCCAGTACGGCGTGGATTTAGTGGGCGGAGACACCACGTCGAGCCCCAGCGGCCTCACGCTGGCTGTGACCGCGCTCGGGCAGGTTGCTAAGGGCGAAGCCGTTCGGCGCAGTGGAGCCCAAGCGACCGACCTTATCGTGGTTTCGGGCGATTTGGGCGGAGCCTACATGGGCCTTCAGGTGCTGGAGCGCGAGAAGGCCACGTTTTTGGCCAACCCCAACCTGCAGCCTGACCTGAGCGAATACCAATACCCCATCGAGCGCCAGCTCAAGCCCGAGGCACGCAAGGACATTGTTGAACTCCTGAAGGAACTCGACGTTATGCCCACCAGCATGATGGACGTGAGTGACGGCCTGTCGAGCGAACTCCTGCACCTCACCAAGGCCAGCTGCCTCGGCTGCGTGGTGTTCGAGGACAAGCTTCCGATTGATCCTGCAGTGCTCCGCACCTGCGAAGAGTTCGGGATCCACCCCGTGACCGCAGTAATGAATGGTGGAGAGGACTACGAACTCGTGTTCACTGTCTCTTTGGCGGACTACGACAAGATCAAGGGCAACCCAAGTATGACGCCAATCGGCCACATGACCGCCTCGCCGGGGACATTTTTGGTCAACCTCGCGGGCGAACACGTTCCCCTCTCGGCCCAAGGGTGGAAGGCGTTCCGCGCCTAATGACCTTGGTCAAGTTCCAAAAAAAAGCCCGAGGCGCAGGCCTCGGGCTTTTCGTTTTTGGGCTAATCCCGCTTACTTGATGAAGGTTACCTCTTGCGTTACGGTCTGCGAACCCAGGTCGGGGTCGTTGATCGTTTGCACGCTACGCAGGCGCAGGCTGGTCTCCAAGAAGCTTAGGATCTCGTAGCCCATTTTTTCGCCGTCGGACGTGATGTAAAGGGAGTCTGGAGTGACTCCGCCCCCGTCGACAGCGTACCAAGTTCCTGAAATCGTGTCTTGCAGGTCGACGCCAAACGAACCAAGCGCGGCAGCGGTCAGCACGGCACGCACGTCCATGTTCCACAAAATGCTTTGGGTGGCATCTTCGTTGATGCTCAAGTCCATCGTGTTGTTGGCGCGGATCAGCGAATCGGCGATGGTGAACGGAATGGCGCCGAGCGGAGAGGGGATGGTTCCCGACATGTTCAGGTCGCTGAGGTTCCAGGTTCCGGCCAAGCGCTCGTCGAGCGTGGGGTCAGGGCGGCACGAGGCCAGC
>SYCM01000023.1 GCA_005786915.1 Bacteroidota bacterium
ACGGTAAAGGCGCATCGCGTAGGCTGCCAATTCATGGTTCAGCCTCAATTCCGGAGATGCATTGAATGCCGATCTAGGCGCAAAAGCACCCTCGTATGTTTGGAGCGAAGCTCTTAGTTCCGAATCACGCTCCACGCGCCGCCACGGCAAGGAAACCAAGCCCACCAGCGCGACTGATCTGAGCGCCCACGCAAAGTTCGGTCGGTGCATCAATCTGGTTCCGCCCCATAGATTGCCAATGCCGAGCGCCACAAACGGCAACGAGGTAATCAAATAAAAATCCCGTTGCTCGTGCGTCACCATCAACGGCAGCGATGCGCTCAGCCCCAGAGCAAGCATTGCCAGAACCCGGCGGTCGAGCGTTACGCGCGATGAACCAAGCCGAATCCACGCCACGACCCACGAAGCGCCCAGCAGGACCGCCCACTGCCCGAGCATCGGCCCCAGCAACCACAACCGATCCGCCGTGGTCACCGCGCGGGCTTGCGTGAAGGTCCGAACCAAGCGATTACCTGCATTGCGCGCAATGGCCTCTCGGGCATCGTCCCAGAGCCAAAGACCGACGGCAGCCAATCCCAGCACCAGCAAAACGACCCCAAACCTGCGTGCCGCCACACCACGCTGGAGCAACCCGAGTACGATAAGCAAAGGAAGCCACACCAACGGAAACAGTCCCTGCGGCCCCTTAAACAGTGCGGCCGCCACCGCGAGCAATCCGCCCAACCACGCCCACGGCGAATAAGACATTGCAACCACCGACCAAACCGCAAACGGAGCCATCCACATTTCTTGCACGTGGTTGCCCATGCCCCAACCCACCAAGGGAGCGGAGCTCCATACGGCCACAACCCATATCGCCGATTCGGGGCCGCGTTCAGGCCACCACTTCTTCTGCAGCGCGTAAAGGCCGGTCGCCGTGGCGACCCATGCGATGGCCATGAATAGGCGTTCAGTCCACAAACTTCCGCCCAAAAGACGAAAAAACAGGGATTCCATTCCCGTAAACATGGGCAGCTGCTCCGAATACGGAACCACCGCCGACGGCTGGTAGACCGGAGCCCAAAATGTCCCCAATCCATCCGCTAAATTCTGTGCGACAGCCGCATAAATCTGGCCGTCCATAAACATGCCCTCTTGAAGCCAGTACGGAGCCACAAGCCAGAGCAGCGCCGCTCCCAGCGCGAGAAACGCCAACCTCATCGGCGGAATCGTTGGCCTCGGTAACCTGGTCCGGGCTGGAGAAAATCCTTCGGGCGCGGGCCCTCGACGCGCTCGGTGGGTCCGCCGTCGCTGTGCTTGACCGCCTCGAGGAGCTGGCCCACTTCGGCATCCGTAAGTTCACGCCACGCACCCAACGGCAACCCCTTGTCGGTTAGGTGCATGATGCGTTTGCGCTCCAAAATGGACACCTCGTGTCCGACGTACTCGGCCATGCGCCGAATTTGGCGGTTGAGGCCCTGCACCAAGATGACTTTATAGGCGCGCGGACTGATGCGCTCGATGCGGCACGGAAGCGTTCTCGTTCCCAGCATCGGTACGCCACGGGCCATGGTCTCGAGTTCCTCGTCGCTAATGGGGCGCCGAACTTGAACCCAGTATTCTTTGGGGTGGGCATTGCCGGCCCTTAAAATTTTGTTGACGGAGTCCCCGTCGTTGGTGAGAAGCAAGAGGCCGCGCGAGTCTTTATCGAGCCGGCCGACAGTAAAAATGCGTTCCGGGTATCGAAGAACGTCCAAGACGTTGCCGCGAACGGCGCGGTCGGTCGTCGAGGTCACGCCCTCGGGTTTGTTGAACAGGAGATACACCGCCCGTGGCTTGGCCTGCGGATCGACCTTTTGCCCGTGAAGCTCCACCATGTCGCCTTCGCACACCAAGTCGCCGAGCACGGCAATCCGGCCGTTGATGCGTACTGCTCCGGCCTCGATGGCCCGATCGGCCTCCCGCCGGCTGCAATGGCCGTGGCTGCTGAGGTACTTATTGAGTCGCGTTCCCGTTTCCATGGCCCTGCGAATGTACTTCGGCCTACCCCCAAAAGAAAGCGCCGGACCGATGAGCCCGGCGCCGCCTTAACGTTAAACTAGATTCATTGGATGGTAATTAGCTGAACCGACGCACCCGAAGCGGCCGGCGAGGCGGGCTTGGTGGTCGTCAATGGGGTGAAGCTGGGCGTTTTTTTGCGAACGATGTTGAATCCGACCGACGTACCAATGCGCCACGAATCGCCGCGGCCTGGGGTGACGACGAACAGGTTGACGGGGAAGTTCATTTTGCCTGACTTGAAGGTCTTTCCGAATCCGAGAACAAGGCCCGTTGAGATACCGACGTCGCCGCGCGAATCCAGGCGGGTAATTTCGTCTTTGCCCGACGCATTATAGCCCTGGCTTCCCTTGAGGATGAAGTCGTCCCCCGAAACGTATCCCACGGCCGTGACCGTGGTCGTGAAGTTGGGGCCCACCGCAAACTCCCAACCGGTGCGGCTGTTGCGCATCCCCATCAGCACGTTGGCGCTCGGAATCAGGCGTCCGTACTCCAAGCCCGCAATCAGCGGAATGAACTCGAATAGCGCCTGAAAATCGCCGCTGTTCACAAATACCTGCTCAAATTGGTATCCAAACGAAGTAAGTGCGGGAAGGCTGTATCCAAATCCCCCTTTTTTGGGGTCGGCCATCAAGATTTTCTGGCTCGGCCCAAAAACCCCAGTCACGCCCAATCGGGGGCCGTTGTTGTTGATGACCGCAGTTTCGGGGTTGTTCAGCGCGCTTTCGTACTCCTCGCTAATGGTCAGCTTTTTAATGAGATTTTCGTCGTTGGGAACCGCCAAGAGATCCTTGACGGCGACTTCCATCATCGTTAGGTTTTGCTGCGGAATGTTTAAGTACACCCGGCTCGCCGATTCCGTAAAACTACCCTTGGCGACGTCGTAAAGACGCACGGTAACGGCCACTCGGTCCCCCAAAACGTCGTACGATCCTGTCAACAGAAAGTCGCACTTCAAGCGCTTGCCGATGTCTTCAAGGCAAATTTTAGAGTAGCAGCCTTTGAGGTCGACTTTGTCGCGTTTCGAGATGTACTCGATGTCGTATTTGTCAATGATCTCAAACTTGTTGATGCGAATGAGTTCAATGGTGGCTTTGTCAATGAGTTGCTGGGCATCAACCGGGTAGTTGCGCACATCAAAGTCGAGCACCGCAAGGGTCTTTTTGGATTCCGTTTGGGCGTTCGCTGCGGCGCCTAAGGCAAGCGCCGTGCACAAAAGGGTGGATTGAATAAATGATCGCATAGCACAGGAATTGGTTCATGCAAAGAAGCAACCAAATTCTGAAATCAAGCACGCAGTTTTTACCGAGGCCTGCGGCAACGCATGCACATTCTGCCAAGATTCCTCCTTAGGCCAAACGACCGCCCGCGTCCTTAGCGCGCCGCAAAGACCTTGCGCAGCAGTTCAGTGGTACGCTGCACGGGGTCCTGGCGGATGCGGTCTTCCTGCAGCGCAATTTCGCGAAACAGCGCGTCGGTGGCGCGCTGGTTGACGTAGGCGACGAGGTCGGTTTGAATGTCTTCGGTGCGGCCCAGCAACCGCTTGTTCTGGTTGATTGCTTTGGCCACCGGCTCCCAGAACTTCGCGATTTCTACTTCGTCCAGCGCGCTCTGTACGGCGGGGCGAAAGGCGGTCTGGAGGGGCTGCTCGGTTTCGCTGCGCAAGTATCGGGTTGCGGAACCCGATCCGCCCTTCAAAATGCCCATGGCGTCGCGCACCGACATGCCCACGACCGCCTCGCGAAAAATGGGAAAGGACTTGGCCGCCGCACGCTCCGCTCCCTCGTTGAGCTTGGCCTTGAGCTGCTCGAGCTGGGGCTTTAGGACGGCACGGAGCACCGGGTTTGCGTTGATCTTGGTTTCGAGGTCGGCGACTTCGGGCGGAAGCGCCAAACGGTAGACTTCGGACTGCGCAAATCCGCCTGCCGCACCGAGCAATGAAGAACCGGACTTGACCCCAGACACCAGGGCCTCCTTGAGGCCTTCCGCGACTTCAGACTCGGTCAACGCCGCCGCCGACTTGGGCAGCAAAGCCGAAGCGGCCTTGGGAACGTTCAACGGCAATTTGACTTGGGCGTGGCACGCAAAGGCCAGCGCGACGGCAGGTAACAGTAGGGTTCGCATGCGGAACCTTATGCAAAGCCTGTGCCTCGGTTACTCCCACACAAACAGCGGTCGGTGGGCCATCATGGCCTTGACCTTCTCGCCCACTCGATGCTGTACACCTGCGTCTTCAGGCTGGCGGAGCACTTCGTCGATCAGGTCCACCACGGCCTCCATGTCGGACTCCTTGAGGCCGCGGGTCGTCAATGCCGGGGTGCCGAAGCGAATTCCGCTGGTGATAAACGGCGACTTGTCGTCAAAGGGCACCATGTTCTTGTTGGCCGTGATGTGGGCGGCGACCAGGGCGTTTTCGGCTTGCTTTCCGGATACGTTTTTGTTGCGCAAGTCAACGAGCATGAGGTGGTTGTCCGTACCGCCGCTCACAATGTCGTAGCCGCGCGCTACCATTGCTTTGGCCATGGCCTGGGCGTTTTGGCGCACCTGAACAATGTAGTTGAAGTAGTGGTCCGTGAGGGCCTCTCCGTAGGCCACGGCCTTGCCCGCGATGACGTGCTCTAAGGGGCCGCCTTGGATTCCGGGGAAGACCGCCATGTCGAGCACATGCGACATCATGCGGATTTCGCCTTTGGGTGTCGTCAAGCCCCAGGGGTTTTCAAAATCTTGACCCATCATGATCATGCCTCCACGCGGACCGCGCAGGGTTTTGTGGGTCGTAGTCGTCACGAAGTGGCAATGGGGCATCGGATCGTTGAGGAGTCCGCGCGCCACCAAACCCGACGGATGGCTGATGTCGGCGAGCAGCAGGGCCCCTACCTCGTCGGCGATGCTCCGGAACTCGGCGTAGTCTATGTCGCGGCTGTAGGCACTGGCTCCGCAAATGATCATTTTGGGCTTCTCGCGGTGCGCGATTTCGCGAATGCGGGCGTAGTTGAGTTGGCCCGTTTCGCGGTCGAGGCCATAAAACGTGGCTCGGTAGGTTTGGCCGCTAAAGTTTACCGGGGATCCATGGGTCAGGTGTCCGCCGTGGCTCAAGTCGAATCCGAGGATGGTATCGCCCGGCTTGAGGCAGGCCAAGTAGACGGCGGCGTTGGCCTGGGATCCGCTGTGGGGCTGAACATTGACGTACTCGGCGTCAAACAGTTCCGCGGCGCGGTTTCGGGCGAGGTCCTCCACGAGGTCCACAATTTGGCATCCGCCGTAGTAGCGCTTACCCGGATATCCCTCCGCGTATTTATTGGTGAGCACCGATCCTACCGCCTCCATGACGGCAGGCGAA
>SYCM01000024.1 GCA_005786915.1 Bacteroidota bacterium
AGTCGAATTCGCAGGCTTGGCCGATGACGATGGGGCCTGATCCAATGAGGAGGACGTGCTTAATGTCGTGGTTGCGGGGCATGATCTTGAGGAACTTAGTCAAATATCGGGTTTAGGCGGCGGCCAACGAATCGCGAAGGCACAAAAAAAAGGTGCTGCTTGCGCAACACCTTTTCGTAGATTGAATCAAAGGCATTAACCTTTGGGGTTACCCTCGTCCGACACCGTCAAACGCTTGCGGCCGCGTGCGCGGCGTGCAGCTAATACGCGACGGCCGTTTGCCGTAGCCATACGCTCGCGGAACCCGTGCTTGTTCACGCGCTTGCGCTTCGAAGGTTGAAATGTGCGTTTCATCGTGTCGTGTTTTGTGCCTTCACCTCGGCCTTGACCGGGATTCGGGGTGCAAATATAGTTGGAATTTTCAAATCACAAGGACTGTATCTTTGAAAATATGCCGAGTACGCAAAGAATTTGGATCACCGGTGCCAGCGAGGGCATTGGCAGGGGCCTCGCTAAGCACTTCCAAACATTGGGTTGGCAGACGGTGGGCACGGCGCGGCGCGACCAAGGTCCGCCTGAGGCCGACCTGTGGATTCCGGCCGACCTTACCCGGGAATCCGACCGCGTCCGCGCCGTCGACGCGCTCCTAGACCGCGCCGGATGGCCCGACTTGGTCGTGCTGAACGCGGGCGTTGGCCACCTGGCCCCGTCGGCCGAAACCCGCCCCGAAGACGCCGAGCGCGTCTTTGCGCTGAACTACTTCGCTCCGGTGGAACTGACGCGGCTTCTGCACGCGCGGAGCGAGGGCCGCGCGCTCCACGTCGTCGTCGTGTCGAGCATCGCCGCGCGCTTCGGGCAAAAAAACCTGGCAACCTACAGCGCCAGCAAGGCCGCCGTGACGTTGTGGGCCGAATCCCTAAACGAAGAATGGCAGGGCACGCCCCACCGCATCCAGCTGGTGCTGCCCGGCGTCGTCTCCACCGACATCATGCGCCACAGCATGTCGAGCGACGGCACGCCCCTGGGCGACCGGGCTCAAGCCCACCAAGGCTGGACGGTCGACCGCGCCGCTCGGGCGGTGGAGCGCGCGGCACGAAGCCGGCGTTTTTCGCACATTTTGGCAAGTCCGGGTGTGCGGCTTGCCCTGATTCTGCACGACCTTTGCCCTAGCTTGTTTTACTCGCTTTTGCGCCGCAAACCATGAAGACGATCATCAACCCTTCGGTACTGGAACGACTGCCTGAGCTCACCGCGCAGTTTGCCGCCGGACAGCCCCAGCACGTCGTGCTCGACCACTTTCTGAACGAAGACGTAGCGAACGCGCTGCACCAGCACTTTCCGTCGGTGGATTCGCTCAAGGTCAAGCGCAAGTCGCTGAACGAAAACAAGGTCGAGGACTACCACTTCGAGCGCTGGGACCCCATCTTCACCGAGGTGCGCAACGCCATTCGCTCCGCCGAATTCAGTCAGTGGATGAGCGCGCTGACTGGCATCGACCACCTTCAAACGCCCGACGACGCGCTGGGCTCGGGCCTGCACCAGGGCGGCCAGGGCAGCTTTGTCGACGTGCACATCGACGTCAACTTTGACCCCAAACTCAAGCTTTGGCGCCGCATTAACCTGTTGATATACCTCAACCGACATTGGGACGAAGCCTGGGGCGGACACCTCGAAATCTGGGACCCCCAGATGACGACCGTGCTGCACCGGGTCGCTCCGCTGCACAACCGCGCGATCATTTTCTTGACCGACGAAAACAGTCCGCACGGCTACAAAGCCATCAACGTGCCCGAGGGCGAGTCGCGCAAGAGCTTTTATGCCTACTACTTTACCGAAGTCAGCGAGGGATTCAAGTACAGCGATTCCAAATTTATTGCGCGTCCCGACGACAGCTTCGCCCGCCGCAGCGCCACCGCCGTCAAGGAGTGGACCAAAATCCGCGCGAAGCGGGTGCTGAATGCCCTGGGCGTGAAAATGCTCGACTTCCAAGACAAGAACCGCTTTTAAGGCTTCGATGGCCAAAGCCCAGTTCGGCAACAAAACGCCCAAAAAACCGATTACGTGGACCGCGCTCAAGCAGATGTCGCGGATGTACGTCCACGTCAAGCCCTACCGCGGCGAATTCCTCCTAGGCCTGCTGATGCTGCTCCTGTCTTCGGGAAGCAACCTGGCCTTTCCCAAGTACTTGGGCGAACTGGTCGACGCGGCCCAAACCGACCCTTCGGCCATCGACGGCATCGCCGGGACCCTGGTCGCCTTGCTGCTCGCGCAGTCGGTGTTCAGCTTCGGCCGCATCTTTTTCTTTGAGCGGGTCGCCCAACGGTCCCTGGCGTCGCTTCGGGCGGCCATGTACAACCACCTCGTCAGCTTGCCCCTGCCCTTCTTTCACGAGAAGCGCATCGGCGAACTCACGAACCGCTTGCAGAGCGACATCGGCGTCCTCCAAGAAACGTTCACGAGCACCCTGGCCGAGTTCATTCGCCAGCTGGTCGTGATCGTGGGCGGAATCGCCCTGCTGGTCTACCAGTCGCCGTCGCTGACCGGATTCATGCTCTTGGTGCTTCCGTTGGTGGTCGTGCTGGGCGTGGCCTTCGGAAGCCGCATTCGCAAGTACGCCAAAGAGGTGCAAACGGCCTCGGCGGAATCCAACACGCTGGTCGACGAGACCCTGAGCGCGGTGGCTACGGTCAAGGCCTACACGCAGGAGGGCCACGAAAAAGCGCGCTACCGCTCGGCGCTGGAGCGGGTCGCGGCCTTGGGAATTCGCGGCGGAATCTACCGCGGCGCCTTCAGTTCCTTCATCATCCTCGGGCTGTTCGGCGCTTTGGTCGCCGTGATCTGGAAGGGCGCCAGCCTCATCGCCAGCGGCGAAATGGCGTCGGGGCAGCTCTTCAGCTTTGTCATTTACTCGGGCTTCATTGGAGGGTCGGTGGGCGGACTCGCCGACGTGTACAGCCGACTCCAGCGGGCCATGGGCGCCACCGAGGCCATCATGGCCATGCTCGACGAGCAGCCCGAAACGAGCAACCAGCAACCAGCAGCGAGCAACCAGCAACCAGCAGCGAGCAACCAGCAACCAGCAGCGAGCAACCAGCAGCTAGCGGTACGCTTCAGCGAGGTTCACTTCGCCTACCCGACGCGGCCCGACGTTCCGGTGCTGCAAGGCCTGGACCTCGTGGTCCGCGAGGGCCAGCAGTGCGCCTTGGTGGGCGCCAGCGGCGCCGGAAAATCCACCGTGGTCCAGCTCCTGTACCGATTCCACGACCCGCAGCGCGGAGCCCTCATGGTTCAGGGCCGCGACGCCCGCGACTGGCCGCTCGACGAGCTGCGCGGGCGCATGGCGTGGGTACCCCAAGACGTGGTGCTTTTTGGGAGGAGCATCCTCGAAAACATTCGCTACAGCCGGCCTGAAGCCAGCGACGACGAGGTGCGTCAGGCCGCCGAAGACGCCAACGCCTGGGAGTTCATTGAGCGCTTTCCCGAGGGATGGCAAACCCAAGTGGGCGAGCGCGGCGTGCAGCTCAGCGGTGGCCAGCGCCCGCGCATTGCGATTGCGCGCGCCATGCTGCGCAACCCCAAACTTTTGGTGCTCGACGAGGCCACTTCGTCGCTTGACCCCGAGAGCGAAGCCCTGGTTCAGGGCGCCCTCGAAACCCTCATGAAGGGCCGCACCTCCTTGGTAATCGCCCACCGCCTTAGCACGGTGCGCCACGCCGACGTCATCGCCTTCCTTCACGAGGGCCGCATCGCCGAAATGGGCAGCCACGACGAGCTCATGGCCCTGGAGGGCGGACGCTACCGCGCCTTTGTGCAAAAGCAGTGGAACGGAACCCTAACTTCGTAGCAATGCACCGCATTCCTGCATTCCTCCGCAACAAGTACGTGCTCGCCGGACTGCTGTTCAGCGTGTGGATTTTGGCACTGGACTCCAACAACCTGTTCATTCAATGGGAACTGAGCCAAGAAGTCCGAGCCCTTGAAGACGGCGTGGAATACTACCGCGGCGAGCTCGAACGGACCAAACGCCGGCTGAACGAACTGGAATCCGACCCCAAACAGCTCGAGAAATTTGCGCGGGAGACCTACTGGATGCACCGACCGGGAGAAGAAGTCATGCTCGTGGAACCCCTGGACGCGGAATCGGACGACACGCTATGATCGAGCGCCTGCCCGAGTGCGCGACGCCCGGAGGCGCGCGCGAAACCCTGCCTGACTTGGGGCCCGCCTTCCCTGCTGAACGCCACATTACCTGCGATTTCGACGGGCGCCACCCCGCCGAGGCCAACCGGAACGCCCTCGAAGCGCTCATGGACGGGGCCAGCAGCATCCTGTTTTGGGTGCACTCCTCGAACGACGTGGCGGCCCTGGCGGCGGGAATTGACGCCCGCATCGCCCCTGTGCACTGGGTGGGCGACCTCGACCCCGGGGCGGTAGCGGCCTGCCTCGATTCCGGAAGTCAAGGGCTGTACAACGCCGACCCCCTCGAGCAGAAGGCCCGCGGCGGAACCTGGTTTTCCGGAACCTGGGAGGGCGACCGTTCCCGGCTGCGTCAGGCCGAAGCCCTGCTCCCGCCCGCCATGGCCGCCGTGGTGAGCAACGCCTGCTTCGCGGCGCCGAAGGGTGCTGCAGCCCAACTTGCGTGGGGCTTAGCCAGCCTCGAGGCTATGGATCCGGCCCCCGGCCGCCCAGTGGGGCTGGTGCTCCAGGCCACCGAAGACTACTTGGAGACGGCCGCCATGGCCCAAGCCGCCCGACTGCTGTGGGCGCGCAATCCGCTGTGGACGGTAGGGCTCGTGGCCGGCCCCCCAAGCGAAGACGCCGCCGACCTCGTCGACCGCGGTCTGCAGGCGCAGGCCCTGGCCTTGGGCGGGTGCCGCGACCTCTGGATTCAGCCCCTGAACGACCGTGCGCAAGCGGCGCGCTGGGCCCGCCACCAGGCCTTGGTGCTGTACTACGAGAGCGGACTGCTCCGCCACGATTACCCGCTGCGCGGCAGCTACCTGATTGAAGCATGGACGGCCCAACTCGCCGAACAAGCCCGCGCCCAAGTACAGCAGTGGACGGAGCGCGGGGGCCTCGCCCAGATCCTCGACCAAAACCTCGACCCATGGACGTAGTGCGCCTGCCCCACGAGTTTTCAGCGCCCGGCGAGCCGCCGTTTGTGCGCGGGCCCTACGCGTCGATGTACACCCAGCGTCCCTGGACCATTAGGCAGTACGCCGGGTTCAGTACCGCCGAAGAAAGCAACGCCTTCTACCGCCGCAACTTGGCCGCGGGCCAAAAGGGACTGAGTGTGGCCTTTGACTTGGCCACCCACCGCGGCTACGACAGCGACCACCCCCGCGTGCAAGGCGACGTCGGCAAGGCCGGCGTGGCCATTGACAGCGTCGAAGACATGAAGCGGCTGTTCGACGGCATTCCGCTCGGCGAAATGTCGGTGTAGATGACCATGATCGGCGCGGTGCTGCCCGTCTTGGCCTTCTACATCGTGGCGGCCGAAGAGCAGGGCGTGCCTCCCGAGGAGCTGCAGGGCACTATCCAGAACGACTTCCTCAAGGAGTTC
>SYCM01000025.1 GCA_005786915.1 Bacteroidota bacterium
GGCAAGGACAGCGCCAAGCTCACCGAGGCCTTCTGGCCGAGCACCCTGTCGAGCAACGGAAGCGCCGCCGCCCCGACGACCTGGCTGCAGTACGGACTTCCCGCCGAAGTCGCCGCCGCCGCAACTAAGGGTCGAATTGCCGTGCTCGTGCGCGACGTTCCCAAGGAACTCGCGGCCAAGGCGGGCAAAGCCGCCGGACTCGGCGCACGCATCGACGCCGTCCGCAAGGCCGGCGCGCTGGCCGTGGTCGTGCTTGCTCCCGCCAACGCTATGCCGCGCCTGGACCTGCTCCGCCGCACCCGCCCCGTGGGCATTCCCGTGGTCGAAGTTCACCACGTCAAATGGGCCAAACGTCTGGCGAAGTCGGCCAAAAAAGGAAAAAGCCTCCGCATTTCTACCGACGTCGTGGCCCAGCAAATTACCGCGCCCAACGTCGGCGGATGGATTGACCGCGGCAAGCCCCGCACCATCTTGATTGGCGCGCACTACGACCACGTCGGCCTGGGAGCCTGGGGGTCCCGCAAACCCGAGCAAGCGGGTCAGGTGCACAACGGCGCCGACGACAACGCGAGCGGAACCAGCGCCCTGCTGGTGCTGGCCCAAATCCTGAGCAAAGTGCCTTCGCTCGGCGACGCCAACCTCGCGTTTGTGGCCTTCACCGGCGAAGAAAGCGGGCTGATCGGGTCGAAGCACCTGGTCGAGACGCTTCCGCCGGCGCTGGGCAAGGTTACGACCATGCTCAACCTCGACATGGTGGGCCGCCTCAACCGCTCGGATTCGCTCCGCGTGTACGGCACGCACACGGGCATTGAGTTCCGGCAAATGCTTGAAACAGTTCCCGCCGACGGTTTTTATTGGGACCTGCGCGACGAGGTTTTTGGCCGCTCCGACCACGCGCCCTTCATTCAAAAAGGCATTCCTTCGGTGTTCTTTTTTACCGGCCTGCACGAAGACTACCACGCGCCCAGCGACGACCTGGATAAAATTGACCTCGAGGGCATGGCCGCAGTAACCGAGGCCGCGGCGGCCTTCATTCAGTTGCTGGTCCACAACGCCCCGCCGACGTTCAACCCCGATTCCCTAGAGAAGTAATGGGTAAAAATCCCAAAATTGCGGTGCTGGGGGGCGGATCCTGGGCGACCGCCATCGTGAAGATGCTCACCCAAAACGAAGACTTCGTGGGTTGGTGGGTGCGGCGCGAGGAGGTTGCACTGCACATTCGCCAGTACCACCACAACCCCAACTACCTGTCTGAGGTTGAGCTCGAGACTGACAAAATATATGTCGACCACGACCTCTTGAGCGTGGCCGCTCAGGCCGAGATTTTAGTTCTCGCAGTGCCTTCAGCATTCTTAGCCGAAGCCATCGAGCCCCTGCGCGACGTGCTTGCCCAAAAGTGGGTAGTTTCAGCCGTCAAGGGCATCGAGCCCACGTCGCACCAAATCATTGGCGAGTACCTTCACGACCGCATGGGCTTGGATTACAGCCAGTTCGGCGCGCTCGTGGGGCCCTGCCACGCCGAAGAAATCGCCCTTGAACGCTTGTCGTACTTGACGGTAGCCAGTGAGAACAGTCAACTTTCTGAGTCCGTTGCGCAAAAGCTCCGCGGACCTTACGTCAAAGTCGGCTGTACGCCCGACATCTACGGGACCGAGTACGCCGCCGTCCTCAAAAACATTTATGCGATTGCGGCCGGAATGGCCCACGGCCTCGGCTACGGCGACAACTTTCAGGCTGTTCTCGTGAGTAACGCCCTGCGCGAAATGAAGCGGGTGATCCGCGCAGTACACCCGATCAAGCGGCAAATTGTGCAGACCGAATACTCAGGCGACCTCTTTGTCACCATGTATTCGCCGTTCAGCCGAAACCGCCAGCTGGGTAACCTCATTGGCAAGGGCTACAGCCTCAGCGCGGCGCGCTCCGAAATGAAAATGGTTGCCGAAGGCTACTACGCAGCCAAACTCATTCGCGAAGTCAAGCGCGAACGCGAGGTTAAAATGCCCATCGCCTCGGCGGTGTACAAGGTGCTCTACGAGAAGGCGTCTCCGAAAAAAACCCTGCGCGCGCTCGCCGAAAAGCTCAGGTAGCACAAGGGCGCGTCGTACCTTTACCCCTCATCTGAAGAATCTATGGCATTAAGCATATTTCTGGGCATGGTTGGCCCCTGGCAAATCGTCTTGATTGTGGCCTTGGTTATTCTGCTTTTTGGCGGACGCAAGATTCCTGAGCTCATGAAGGGCTTGGGCGGCGGCGTGAAGGAGTTCAAGAAGGCCATGCGCGAAGACGACGACGACAACTCGAAGGGAGACAGCAAAAAATTGTCATGACCTTCGATCGGATCGAAGACCTGCACCGGGCCCTTGATTCCGGTCAAACTACCTGTGCCGCTCTGGCAGAGGATTCGCTGCGCCGTGCCGCGGCCGAAAATCCGCGGTATAATGCCCTGGCAGAGCTCTTTGAGGACAGTGCGCGCGCCCAAGCCGCTGCCGTAGACGCACGCCGGGCCCAAGGCGACCGCCGAACCCTCGACGGAGTAACCATGGTAATTAAAGACAACATGGTCTATGCCGGGCACGCCGCCGGCGCCGGCTCCAAAATTTTGACGGGCTTTGTGAGTCCCTACAGCGCAACCGCGGTGCAGCGGGTGCTCGATGCCGGTGCCGTGATCGTCGGGCGGGCCAATTGCGACGAGTTTGCCATGGGTTCCTCCAACGAAACCTCGTACTACGGTCCGGTGCGCAATCCGCGCGACCTCAGCCGAACCCCGGGAGGCTCCTCAGGCGGATCAGCTGCTGCCGTTGCCGCCGGCTGGGTCCACGCCGCCTTGGGTAGCGACACCGGAGGTTCCATTCGCCAGCCCGCCGCCTTCTGCGGAATTTATGGCGCCAAGCCCACCTACGGACGCGTTTCGCGCTACGGCCTCATTGCCTACGCCTCGTCGTTTGACCAAATTGGGCCCTTTGCCCGCAGCGCCGGCGACCTGGCGCGCATCACCGAAGTGCTCGCGGGCGCCGACGAATTCGACAGCACCTGCAGCGACCGCCCCGTTCCTTCCATGTCCGAGTCGGGTCAAGACCCCGCGACGCTGCGCTTTGGGTACTACCAAGAGGTGCTCGACAACCCGGCCCTGGACCCCGAGCTCCGCACGGCCTTCATGGCCAAAATGGACGCCCTTCGCGCCGCGGGCCACCACGTTGAAGCCCTGCGCTTTGACTACCTCGACGCGCTGGTACCCATCTACTACATACTAACCACCGCCGAAGCGAGTGCCAACTTGGCGCGCTTTGACGGGGTGCGCTACGGATACCGCGCTAAGGGGGCCAAAACCCTCGAGGAGCTGTACCGCCGCAGCCGCTCTGAAGGCTTCGGAACCGAAGTCCAGCGGCGCATTTTGCTCGGAACCTTTGTGCTCCGCAGCGGATACTTTGACGCCTACTACGGCAAAGCCCAAAAGGCTCGCCGGGCCGTTCAGCAAGCGACCAACGCCGACTTGGCCAAGGTCGACCTGCTGATTAGCCCGACGACCCCCCACACCGCGTTTGAATTAGGACGCGAAACAAGTGATCCGACCGTTATGTATCTTGAAGACATCTTCACGGTACAGGCCCCCATTGCGGGATTGCCCGCCTTGAGCCTTCCTATGGGGCTGCATTCCAATGGGTTACC
>SYCM01000026.1 GCA_005786915.1 Bacteroidota bacterium
AAAGGCCAGCAGGACGCGCTGCTGGGCGCAGTCGAGCGCGGAACCTTGACTTTAGTGGGCGCGACGACCGAAAATCCGAGTTTTGAAGTCAACTCGGCCTTGCTGTCGCGCTGCCAGCTTTTTGTGCTACGGTCGTTGGACGATGCGGACTTGATTGCCTTAGGTCGGCGTGCGCTCGCGCAGGATGCCGAACTGCAGGCCTGCCAGATCGCCGACGTTGACTGGGAAACCTTGGCGCCGCTGGGCGGCGGAGATGCGCGCCGCTTCTTGAATTTGCTGGAATCCCTGGCCCTCGCCGCCAAGCACGAAGGGGTCGCGGTCCTGTCGTCGGAGTGGATTATCCAGAACGCCCCCCGGGCGGCGGTGCGCTACGACCGCGCGGGCGACATGCATTACGACGTGGCAAGTGCGCTCATCAAGTCAATACGCGGAAGCGATCCGCAGGCGGCAGTCTACTGGTTGGCCCGCATGATTGCGGGCGGCGAACCGCCCGAATTCATCGCCCGGAGGTTGGTGATTTCGGCCGCAGAAGACGTGGGACTGGCCCACCCCAACGCCCTCGTTGTGGCCAACGCCTGCGCTCAGGCCGTGGAGCGCCTCGGTCCTCCCGAGTCCCGAATTCCCTTGTCGGAATGCGCAATTTACTTGGCCTGCAGTCCGAAATCGAACTCGGCCTACCTCGCCATTGACGCCGCCTTGGCCGAAGTGCAGCGAAGCGGAGACCTTCCGGTCCCGTTTGCCCTGCGGAACGCGCCCACGCGCACCATGAAGCAGCTGGGTTTTGGCGCGGACTACCAGTATCCGCACGACTTTCCCGGAAATTTCGTCGCTCAAGAATACCTGCCTGAATCCTTGAGTGGGTCGCAGTGGTTTGTGCCCGGCTCCAGCGCGACCGAGACCAAGTTGGCCGAATTTTTAGCAGCCCGGTGGCAGCCCGCTAAAGAATGAGGACTTCGGTGCGTCGGTTGCGGGCTCTGCCGGCTTCCGTCGCGTTGGAATCGATGGGCTTATTGAGTCCGAATCCTTTAAATTCCAATCGATTAGAGTCAATTCCTTGAACTATTAGTTCTCGGTATACTCCTTCGGCCCGTCGGGTCGAAAGATCGAGGTTGTAGGCCGCCCCACCTTGGCTGTCGGTGTGGCCCTCGATGCGCACGCGCACCCCGGGATTGGCCTTGAGCCAATTCGCAAGGCTCCGGAGTTCCGGCATGGATTCGGGCAGCAGCACGTCGGAATCGGTCGCGAAGTACAGGTTTTCAAGGCGCGTGCGGTCGCCCGACTGAATCGGACGCAGCCAAAGGGTGTCTACGCGGGCATCTTCGCTGCGCTGTTCCAGGATTCGTTGCTCGCTAAGGAGTTGATAGCCTGGTGCTTGAATTTGAAATCCGCGCGGACTTCCCACGGGCAAAGCCACCTGGTAGCTGGGGCCTTGGTGCGAAACAGGCACAAAGACTTCAGGGCTTGAAATGCTCCACTGCGCCTGGGGCACCGTTTTGCCGGTGGCGCGGTCCGCCACCCAGACCGTCCACCAGAGCACGGGCTTGGGCCGAAAGGCGCCCGGAAGGGAAAGGCGGTACAGTTCCACGCGCTCGGAGTCGTCGCCCCGAAGGCCTCCGCGGGCTAAAAAGGCCTCGCTCCCGTCGGGCCGCACCACCAAACCAAAATTATCGAGGTGGTCGTTCAAGGGGTAAGCCAGGTGCATGGGGTCCGACCAGGTCGAGTCGCTGAGGCGGCGCGAGAGGTAGAGGTCGCTCCCGCCCATGCCCAGCCGGCCGTCGCTGGCAAAGTAGAGCGTGGTTCCGTCGGCGTGCAAAAAGGGCGTGGATTCCATGCCCGCACTGCGGATGGGTGCCGGCAGCGGCTTGACTTCGGCCCAGCGCCCGTCGCGGAGTACGGCCCGCCAGATGTCGGCGTTTCCCTCGCCTTGGCGGGATTCCCGCACAAAAAAGAGCTCGCGGCCGTCGGCGCTGAGGCAAGGTTGCGACTCCCATTGGCTGGTGTTGATGGCCGGACCGGCGTTTTGGGCCTCAGACCACGAACCGTCCGGGCGGCGAATGCTGAAGTAAATGTCGCAGGAACCGTACCCGTCTCCGCGGTCGCAGGCCGCAAACGCCATGACGCGCTGGTCGCCGCGAATGCTCACCGCTCCCTCGTTTCCCGAGGTGTTGAGCGCGCCCGAAAGCGGACGAGCGGTTTGCCAGTCCGTACCGCTTCGGCGGCTGGACATAATCACTTCGTCGCTGCCGGCGGAGCGCTGCCGCGCCGTGAAGTACAGCACCGCGTTGTCGCCCGAAATGCTCGGAAAGTAGTTCATGTCGCTGCGGTTGACCGAGTCGCTCAGGCGACCAAAACGATAGTCCTCAGGGCGGAGCACCGCAGCCTGGGCAAAGCGCGCGGACGCCCGAATGCGCTCGGCGTCGTTCCGCTGGGCCTGCGGCGTTTTGGGCAGGTCCAGGTAGGCTGACGCGGCCGAATCCGCCTCGGCATACCACCCTTGGAGCATGGCGTTCTGCATCCACCGAAACAGCGCCTGCCGCGAGGCTCCCGCCTCGGCGGCCCGCCCAAACGCCCTCCGGGCGCGCTCCGCGTCGAGCGGCTCAAACGCCGAATACGCCTCGCCAAGCCCCACCCACGCGGCGGCGTAGTCGGGATTCGACGTCGTCAATTTTTCGAGCAAGGCCCGGGCAGCGGCAACTTGCGGCGGATCGGACCGAAGCAGCGCCATCGCCTTCTGAAAACGGTTTACTTCTGCCTGGGACTGCGCCCAAGCGCTGCCGGTTACCGCCGCACTAAAAAGCACCAAAATCAGGCCGCGCATAGGCTGCAAGGTACGCGCCGAAAACCTACCTTTGGCCTTTGGTCCGCTGACCCCATGTCTGAAAAGCAACTCGAGCACGTACGCGACGTTTTTACCCGCTACCTCCAAGAACGAGGCCAGCGCAAAACCCCCGAACGCTACGCCATCCTCGGTGAGGTCTACGCTCAAGACGGGCACTTTGACGTCGAGACCCTGTACGGCAGCATGAAGGCCAAGAACTACCGGGTGAGCCGCGCCACCCTGTACAACACGATGGACCTGCTCTTGGAATGCGGCCTGGTGCGCCGCCACCAGTTCGCAACCAACCAAGCGCACTACGAGAAGTCCTACTTCAACCGCCAGCACGACCACGTGCTCGTCGTCGACCGAGGCGAAGTCAAGGAGTTCTGCGATCCGCGCATCCAGCAAATCAAGGCCAGCATTGCCGAGCTCTTTGGAGTCGAGGTCACCGGCCACCAACTGTACATCTACGCAAAATCAAAAAACGAATCATGAAGGGTGCTGACATACTCCTCGGCCTGCAGTGGGGCGACGAAGGAAAAGGTAAAATTGTCGACGTTTTGACGCGCGACTACGACGTGGTGGCGCGCTTTCAAGGCGGCCCCAACGCCGGGCACACCCTTGAATTTGAGGGCATCAAGCACGTTCTGCACACGATTCCGAGCGGAATTTTTCACCCGAAGGCCGTGAACATTGTAGGCAATGGAGTGGTCATCGATCCCGTCATTTTCATGCGCGAAATTGACAAGCTGGCGCCCTACGGTGTGGACTGCGGTAAGTCGTTGCGCATTTCGCGCAAGGCCCACCTGATTTTGCCGACCCACCGCCTGCTCGACGCCGCATCCGAAGCCGCCAAGGGCAAAAACAAGATTGGCTCAACGCTGAAGGGCATTGGTCCGACCTACATGGACAAGACGGGACGCAACGGCCTGCGCGTGGGCGACGTGGAACTCCCGGACTTTCAAGAGCGCTACGAGGCCCTGAAGGCCAAGCACCTACAGATGCTCGACGGCGCCGAACACGCCTTTGACCTCGCGGCCGCTGAGTCCGAATGGAAGGAAGCGATGGGCCGCATGCTCCAGCTGCCGTTGGCCGACACCGACGTTCTGATTCAAGAGGCCTACCGCGCCGGCAAGCGCATTTTGGCCGAGGGCGCCCAGGGAACCATGCTGGACGTGGATTTTGGCACCTATCCCTTTGTGACGTCGTCGACGACGACCGCGGCGGGCGCCTGCACCGGACTGGGCCTTGCACCCAACCGCATCGGGGAGGTAATCGGTATTTTTAAGGCCTACTGCACCCGCGTGGGAAGCGGCCCCTTCCCTACCGAGCTCGACAACGAATTGGGCGAGTCCATTCGCCAAAAAGGCCACGAATTTGGCTCGACCACGGGGCGTCCGCGCCGCACCGGATGGCTGGATTTGGTAGCCCTGAAGTACGCCGTCGAGGTCAACGGCGTGACGCAGCTCATGATGATGAAGGCCGACGTGCTGAGCGGGCTGGACGAGCTCGAGGTGTGCACGGCGTACCGCTACCGCGGTGAAGAAACGGCGCACCTTCCCTACCGCCTCGACGCCAATCTGCTGGAACCCGTCTACCAGAGCCTGCCGGGTTGGAGCGAAGACCTCACGGGCGTGCGGAACACCTCCGACCTTCCGGCTACGCTGGAATCCTACGTGCGCTTCATCGAAGACTTCACCGGAGTGCCGGTGGTCTTGGTTTCGGTTGGCCCCGACCGCGAACAAACCCTATGGCGCCGCTGAGCAAATACCTGCTCTTCCTTGGGATTGCGGCGTCGGCGACGCTGAGCGCCCAATCCCTTCAGCTCAAGAGGGCCGACCGCTTCACGGTAGTAAACGCGTACGGACGCAGCGTGACCAAGCTGCGCGGCAACGTGAAGCTGGCCAGCACCGAAGGCGTGTTCACCTGCGACAGCGCCGACTGGTTCCGAGCTGAAAACCGTTTTTTTGCTTACTCCAACGTGCGTTTTGCGGGGCGAACCGGCACCAGCGTGCGGGCTCGGTACCTTGAATACCTGAACGGCGAAAGCTATTTTTCAGGCGGAGTTACGGTGCGCGACGGCGAGCAAACGCTGCAGACGTCGAGTTTGCGCTACCGCACCGCCGACCGGCGCGGTTCGTTTGCCCAGCGGGCCAACGTAGCCACCCCCGACGGAAACCTAACCTGCCGGCGGGGCGATTTTTCTGACGGAACCTACCGCTTCACGGGCGACGTGAATTGGAACGGCGCCAAAGAACGGCTGCACACCGAACTCATGGAGTACCAAACCGACCGGCGTGCGGCAAAACTGCCGCAGGGCGGAAGCCTGGTCGCCGAGGGCGATTCGGTCGTCTTTGGCGCCGGAACCTTGGTGCTTCACGGCCGCCGAAGCCTCGCGCTCTGTCAGGGCGTGCGCGGCTGGGGCTCCACCCGTCTGTTTCAGTCCGAAACCTGGGACCATTGGCCCGACGAAGACCGCTCTACGTGGACGGGTTCGGCCTACCTCATGGACTGGGAGCGCGACTCCACAGAACTCTGGGCCGACCAGCTGCGCACTACCGCCGACAGCGTGACGGCGCGCGGACATGCCGCGGTGCGAATGCCTTCGTGGAGCGGAAGGGCCCACGAGTGGCTTGGGCACCGGCGCGACTCGCTCTACCGCCTCGAGGGCGATCCCGTCATTTGGAGCGGCTCCTACCAAATTCTCGCCCGCACCTTTTACCTGAGCCAAACGGGGCCCGGCGACAGCCTGTGGGCGGAACAGGGCGTGCACCTCGGCACCCAAGCCGACTCCAACGGACGCTGCGACCAAATGGCGGCGGACCAACTCCGCGCTCGGATTCGCGACCGCCGTATGGACCTCATGGACCTCGAAACCAATGCCCAGGCGCTGTTTTATCCCGACTCCAGCATGTCGAGCACCATGAAGTCGGCCCGAATTCAGCTCACGTTTTTGCCCAACGGAGAACTCGACGAACTGCGGTTTTTTCCCAGCCCCACCGGCGGCGTGGTGCGCGCGATCGAGCCCCAGTACCTGCCGGGTTACCGAGACCGCTGGGGGGAGCGCCCCTCGAGCACTGAGGCGATGTCGGGCCTAAAGTAGTTCGGACCCTTCATCACCTTGCCGTCTTCGCGGTACAGGGGTTGGCCGTCGGGGCCCAGTTTGCTGAGGTTGCTTTGGTGGATTTCGCGGAACACGTCTTCAATGACGTGCTGCAGTCCGTGCGTGAGAATGGTTCCGCACAAGATGTACAGCTGGTCGCCCAACGCGTCTGCCACTTCAACGAGGTTGCCGGCCGTGGCCGCCTCGAGGTACTCGTCGTTTTCTTCGGCCATCAATCGGTGCCTTAGGGCCACCAGCTCGGCACTGGGCGCGGCCAAAGGCACTTCGGACTGGGGTACGCGGTACACCTCATGAAATTCAGACACGGACGCTAAGGACTCCTTCATTTCGCTGTATTTTTGAGCAAATTACGGCATGGACAACATTGGAACCGGACACTGGATTTTCGCGGGGCTTTTTGCGCTCGGATTCCTCGGATTTTTAATTTGGAGCTACCGTTCCGATCGGGCCACGCACGAAATCCACTACCGCGGTGCGTACCGCTATCTTTTGGGTATTTTTGTGCTGTTGATGGTCATCTACATTTTTAAACGAGTTCTCTAACGCATGCGCTTCACCGCCCTTTTCGCCTTGATTGGCGCCGCCGCAACCCGCTTTTTGCTGATTCCCAACGGGTCGGCCGTCTTGGCCGCAAACACCTTGAGCGGAACCTGGTTTCGCAAGCCCTGGATGCAGATCCTTCTGCCCCTAGCCGTGCTGAACGCTTCAGACCTGGTGCTGAACAACACCGTGTACGCGGGCTACAGCGAAGGCTTCGCCTGGGGATTTGGCGACAGCCTTGGAATTTATGCGGCGCACCTCGCCGTGCTCGCCTACGCCCAATTTGCCAAGCCCAAAGCCGAGGGTCTTGCCTGGATCGGACACAGCGCCGCCAGCAACCTGATCTTTTTTGGCCTGAGCAACCTCGCCGTGTGGTACGCCGGCAACGGCTTATCGCTGGCTGCCACCTACGTGTCCGCCCTCCCCTTCTTGGGAATTTCGTTTGGGGCCACCGCATTGTGGGGATACGCCTTGGGCTTTGCGCTGCAACGCGCCGAGCGCACGGCTAACGCTTAACTCGGTTGCTGGCTTCTCGCCACGAGTTTCTTCACCGGCAACGAGTAACTAGCCACCAGAAACGAAAAACCCGGGCATGTCCCGGGTTTTTGCGTTAAGGCATCCAGATCGCTGCCGTGGGAACGATTCCGGCCGAGACCGTCGCTTCGAGCTGCCCCCCAGGACTGTAGCGCCGCACTTCGCCCGTTTGCTGAAAATCCTTGGCGTCGAGCACATAAAGTTGGAGGGTAGCGGGGTCCGCGAAGAGTCCGTAGGCGGAACCCGAAATCCAGGCATAGGCCGGATAGTCCAGGTCGGTCGGGTTCATGCGCAGCACGTCGCCCGTGTAGCCGTCGCGAATCCAGTACAGCACCTGTCCGTCGGTCTGCAGCTTGGTGGGGCGGTCCGTTGGGTAGACGGCTGGGTAGGTCGCTGTTACGCTGCGCGTCGCCAAGTTGACCCGCACCAGGGAAGCCGGGCGGTCGCCACCTCCCCCGCTCCAGTCGGTGTAGCCCGAGCAGAGTACAAATAGTTCGGAGCCAAGCTTAACCGCCGAGGTAGGATTGATGCCGACTTCGACGGTGGCCAATACGTCCAGGGTCGCGGCGTCAAGTACCGAAACGACGCTGTCGATGCCGTAGGCGCCGCTGTGGGTCACCCAAAGCTCGTCCTGGTGCAGCACCATCGCCTCAGGCCCGTCTGCGAGGTCGACCGAATCGGTGCGCTGCAGCGACGAAGCGTTCACCCGGTACACCCGGTTGCGGCCCCAATCAGTAACGGCCAGGTCGCCTCCGTCGAGCACGACGGCGTGGCGGGGCGAGGCAAATCCGGTGGCGCGCCCCACAGAGGTGAGTCCGGGGTACTCAAGGACTTCAACGGCGGCGGCTCCGTTCAGCACCACATAAATGCGGTCCGCATCTGCGGCGAGCGAATTGCCCAGGTTGCCCAGGCTGCGGCCGTTGACCGACGCAAAAGCGTCGGTGGTTACGCTGTCGTCGCTCGACCAGTGCGTCAAGGTGGCGGTTCCACCCATGAAGGCGCCTTCGTTGAGGACGTACAGGCCGGTCTCAAAGGCTCCAGGGGATGTTTGGGGATCGCAGGCGACCAATGCAGCCAAGCTGCTCAGGGCGGGACTGAGTTTGCGCATTATTGAGGTTGATTTTGGGTTGGATTTAGCGGTTGCGTCCACGAAACGGCTAGGTAGCGTCCCGGAAGCGGATAACCGAGCTGCAGCAGCACCGGCGAATTCGTGGCATTGTACACGCTGAGTTCGAGTGTGGACTGGCGGAACGTGCCTTGCGCATGCAGGTCTACTTGGCCTTGGGCCGGCAGCCAGGTGCTGCGGTCGTTGGACCAGGCAGTGGGCGTGGCCGCGCGGAACCTCGGCTCGACCCGAAGCGTCCACGATCCTAGTTTGCGCGCCACCGGAGCCGAAACCGACCACGGGGCCACGTAGGGCACGTGAAGACCGAGCTCGTTCACGCTCTGCACGGCCTGGGCGTGCAGGGTGCCCTGCCAGGCGCCGCGCTTCCAGTCAAGGTGGGCGCTTCCGCCCCACCGGGAGATGGACGCGACGTTGCGCGGGGTCCATATGGTTCCAACCGGCATCCAAATAATGGCGTCGGCAAGTTGCCCGTGGTAGAGTTCGGCACCGGCGGATTTGCGGAAGAGGGCCGCCCGAACCTCCCAACCCAGTTCGGCGCGCAATAAAGGATTTCCTCCCGGAACCCAGAACATGTCGTTCAGCGTCGGAAAACGCTGGTGGCGGTGGGCCTTGAGGCTCCACTGGGTCGACGCCTTTTCGGCTGCGCTCAACTGCAGCATGGGCAGCAATCGGCCGGATTCGGAACCCTGACTCAAGTGGCTCAAACCCCAGTGGTAGCGAAGCCTTCGCGGAAGCAAACCGGTTCCGCGGAGCATCGCTTGTACCCGCAGCACCGAAGCAATATCCTTGTTGGGGCCTTGCGCCATAAGGCGGGAAGCATCCACCGAAGTCGACACCATCTGCCGAAGGACCCATGTCTGCATCCGCATTCGGATTCCGACGGATTGAGCTCGGTTCGTGTCGTGGATTCCGCCGAATTGCTCGTAGTCGTAGCGCTGGGACGTCAGCGTTGCGTACTGGGTACTCTGCCAGTAGACTCGGCCCGTTTCAAGCGTTTGGCGCTGCACTGCGGTGGCGCGCAGATCGCGCTGTACGGCGCCTTCGCGTCGAATTTGGGTTACGGCTTCGGGAAGTCCCTGCTGCAGCACGACCAAATAGGCCGCTCCATCTTGCTTCATTGAACCCTGATTGCCGCGCCACGCCGTGCGCACTTCGGCACGCTGAACTCCAGCTCCGAGCCGAACATATCGATCGCCGAGGTAGTCGCGGTAGGCGTAGCGGTTGAGGGCTGAACCCACATTGACCCCAAGGTCGGCATGGATTCCGGGCAGCCATACTGAAACTCCGACGTTGCCGAGCGACGCGGCCTCGGCCTGGAATTCAGCCTGCTGAATCGACCTCAAGCGCAGACCGTCCGCGCTTCGTTCCAATTGAAGACCCGTGCTCGGCAGCAGGCGCACGTCCATAATGCCCAGGTCTGAGGCCTGAAGGGCTACCCCTTCCCACTCGATCCAGGTGTGGTTTGAAGGCAGTCCATCTAATGCCAGCCACGCACTTCCACCCGGAACGGACTGCCGAAGGTCAAGCCCCGCTGCCAGCAACGCCGAAGCGCTCAATCCTAGGGCTCGTGGTGCGATTTGGGCGGTAGTTCGGGCTTGGGTGCGCCACATCCCGGCGTCCACCGGAACCTCAGGGAGCACATAATGAAGGGGTTCGCGACCGATGGGATTGATATCCACACGCAACGTGTCTTCAGCCTGTTCTGCCGAATTGCCCGCAAAGGCACAAAACCATAAGCCAGCGGCCCAAAGGCCGCGAAGCAGTCGCTGCGTCATCTTCAGGGCGTGCTCTTCCCGGCACGCTCGGATTATCGTTCGAGGCAGGTCTTCTGGCTCGTTCCCCGACACGCCCCCTTCCCGGTTGCCCAGTGGGTTGTTGCGGCGTGCGGCGTGTGCGGAACTTACAGCTGCGGGTACAGCTCCGGCATTGCACCGGATTCCCTTTTCAGCACGCAGCCTAGGTCGATCCTAGCGCGTGCACCGCGAACGCGTCAAAGGTAGTTAAAAAACGCTCGGGCGGCGTTGTGGGAGGATTCCAGCGCAAGAGGCTTGACTCCGAATGAGGCTCCCCGGGCCGTGGCAAAAGTCAGAAGGGCCTCCGAGGGAAGGTTGCCTACCAGGTGGTTTTGCGCAAATGGGCATCCGCCCAGGCCGAGCAAGGCCGAGTCAAAGCGCCTAATTCCGGACTCCCAAGCCGCTTCGAGCAGTCCGTTGGTCAAGGCTTCGGCGGCCGGAAGGTGCAAGTGGAGGCCGAGGGGCGTATTACCGGCCGCAGTCCGCACCGCCGCAACCACGTCGCGAATGCTCTGGGGCTTAGCGCTACCGACCGTATCGCTCACCGAAAGCACGGAGGGCTGCCAGCGGCTCACCGCCTTTTGGGCCCATTCGGCCACCAAATCTAGGGTGCTCGGCTCGCCGTAGGGATTGCCAAAGGCCATCGACAGGTAGACCACGACCTCTTTGCCCGCATCGTGTGCACGCTGGAGGGCGGGCGTCCAATCGTCCAAAACCTGAAGTTGGCTGCGGTTGGTGTTGCGGCGCTGAAACTGCTCGCTGATGGAGAACGGCACTCCCACTACGTCCACCGCCGGGTGCGCGACGGCGCGGTCAATCCCTTGGGCGTTGGCGGCTATGACCAGAAATTTATTGGCGCCCTTCTCGGGCGCCAGGGCGTCAAGCACCTCGGCCGAGTCCGCCATTTGGGGAATCGCTTTGGGCGACACGAAGCTCGCCACGTCGAGGTAGTCAAATCCCACCGGGAGCAGCCGCTTCAGGTAGGCGATTTTGTCTTTCGTGGCAAAGACCGTCGGATAGCCCTGCATCGCGTCGCGCGGGCACTCGACCCAGATCAAGCGTTCCATGCGGCGGCGAGTTGGCGGACCATGGCGGGCCCTTCGTAGACTAGGCCTGAATACACTTGAACGAGGTCGGCCCCAGCGCTGAGCTTGTCCTGCACGTCTTGGGCGGTACGCACGCCTCCTACGCCAATTACCGAAGCGGAACTTCCGACTGCCTCGCGCACCCACTCTACGACTTCGGTCGAACGGCGGGTGAGCGGAGCCCCACTGAGCCCGCCAGCGCCAAGGGCGTCTATGCGGGATTGCGGGGTGCGAAGGCCCCCGCGGCCTACCGTGGTGTTCGTGGCAATGATGCCTTTGAGCCCGCATTCCACGGCCAAGGCCGCCGTGCGCTGCACGTGCTCTTTGCTGGAGTCCGGATCAATTTTCACGGCTACCGGTTTGCCTCCGAGGCGCTTGGCCTCGTTGGCCACGGCCTCCAGCAGCGCGCGCATACTGGCTTCGGACTGCAGGTCCCGCAACCCCGGCGTGTTGGGCGACGATACGTTGACGGCGATGTAGTCCACCACCGCGTACACGGCATTCAAGGCCGCGAGGTAGTCCTCTACGGCCTGCTCGTTGGCGGTGGTTTTGTTGCGGCCAATGTTGCCGCCCACGATGAGGTTGCGGTGTTTGGAGGCCTTGATTCGTTGTGCGGCCGCGTCGGCTCCCCCGTTGTTGAATCCCATGCGGTTAATCAGGGCTTGGTCTTCGGGCAGGCGGAACATGCGCGGCTTCGGGTTGCCCGGCTGGGGCCGCGGGGTTACGGTGCCAATTTCAAGGTGGCTGAAGCCGAGCGCCTCCCAGGCGCGAAGGGCAACGGCGTTCTTGTCCATTCCGGCAGCCAGCCCAAGGGGGTGGCGAAAAGTCAATCCCATGGCCTGAACGGGGGCGTCGGGGACCGAGCCCACGGCCGCACGGAGGGCGGCCGTGGTGATTCCGCTCTGGGAAGCAAATTGAAGTCCGCGCAGGGCCAAATTGTGGGCGCGCTCTGCGGAAAGCTGAAAAAGCAAGGGGCGGATCAGCGAAGAATACATCATGGGCACCTCAAAGGTAGCGTCGGGGTTAGATTTGCAGCATGAATCCGGTCATTCAAAACCGCCGTGCGCGCTACGAATACGTCCTCGAAGAGGAATTCACGGCCGGCATCATGCTGGCCGGAACCGAGGTCAAGGCCCTGCGCGACGGCAAGGCCAATCTGAGCGACGCCTACGCCTACGTTTCAGAGGCCGGAGAGGTTTGGATTAAAAACCTGCACATTTCCGAGTTTAAGTTCGGCACCTACGCCAACCACGCACCCCTCCGCGAACGCAAATTGCTGCTCAAGAAAAACGAGCTTAAGAAAATACGCAAAGAACTGCAAAACAACGGAATAACCTTGATTCCTTTAAAGCTTTACTTTAGTTCGCGTGGATGGGCCAAGTTGGACATCGCTTTAGCCAAGGGCAAGAAGTTTTACGATAAGCGCGCGAGCATCAAGGAGCGCGACATCGACCGCGATGCGGCGCGGGAATAGCTATCGTTGCGTCGCAATGTCCTTGAGCATGGGTACGAAGCGAAAGCTGCCAAGGTCTTCGTGAATCCAAGTGCCGTCGATGCCACGTCGCACTCGCAGCATGCGTTGTTCCGCCTCTACGTCGCCTACAGGCACCACCAGTACACCCTCAGGAGCCAGCTGCTCCAGTAAATCGCGAGGAAGTTCCGGAGCGGCCGCCGTGATTAAAATCCCGTCAAACGGGGCAAATGCGGGCAAACCTTTGTACCCGTCTCCGAATTTTTGTGTAATGCGGCGCATTCCCAGCTCCGCGAGCAACCGCTTGCTGAAGTCAAACAGCGCTTTTTGGCGCTCAATAGTGAAGACCTTGTAGCCCATCTCTTCGAGTACGGCAGCCTGATAACCTGACCCCGTACCAATTTCGAGAATTTTGGCGCCTTCGGGTAGGTTCAGCGCACTCGACTGCACGGCCACCGTGTAGGGCTGCGAAATGGTTTGTCCCGCCGCAATGGGAAACGCCACGTCTTGGTAGGCAAATTCTTCGAACGAACTCTCGAGAAAAGCATGCCGCGGGATGCGCCCCATTGCCGACAAAACCCGCTCGTTATCAATGCCTTTG
>SYCM01000002.1 GCA_005786915.1 Bacteroidota bacterium
ATCGCATGGTGCCTGAAAAACCCGCACGTTTCGACGGTCATGCTCGGAGCTACTCGGGTGGAACAGCTTCAGGAAAATCTGAAGTCGGCCGAGGCCGTCGCGCTCCTCACCCCTGAGGTCATGGACCGCATCGAGGGCATCGTCGGCAACAAGCCGGTGCTTGCGCCCTACTAAGTAGCCGTCTTTTAACGTTTAACTTCGGCTTTCGGAGCCGTTGGAACCGACTCAGGCCCGAGTACGGTTGGAGTTTTGAGTCGTTCCCCAGGGTGGGGAACGCTAACCTCAAATCTCTCATTTATGCGTATGTTGTTTTTTGCCAGCTCAGTGCTGGTTGCGTTTTCTGCTTCAGCCCAAAATGCCGACTTCGTTGATGCAATCATCAACGTAGACGAAGCGGCCATGATTAGGGCGGTCAATGCACAGGGTTTAAGCCTCACCGACCTCACCTTTAATGTTGCTGCTCCCGGATTAGTCGGCGCTCCCTTTGCTCAAGTGCCGAGCCAAACGATGTACTTGCAGTACACTTCGGTAAAGGGCGCCGCTCCCGACGACCAGCGCCAAATCTCGGTCGACGTGATTGGCGGCGATTTTCCGGCGGGAGTGAGCCTTTCCCTTGCGGCCAATGCAGCGGGCACGGGTACTACTGGCATGGGCCAGGAGGTGACGCTGACAAATTCCCTGACGTCGGCAGTACTGCTAAGCGGACTCGGTTCGGCCTACAGCGGCACCTCTGCCGGCCAGGGAATCCCCGTGACCTACGTACTCAACTACGCCACCGAAAACCTCGACGCGTCAACCGCCGGGGTTGTGTCGCTTCAGTTCACCATCAGCAACATATAATGAAGGGCAAACCAGGACACCCAACCCCCGCGGGTTGGGTTGTCCTCTTGGGCATCTGGTCCCAGATGCTGTCTGCGCAAGTGGTCGTAGTGAACGGCCTCGGGCACTTTCACCATTGGAATCAGCCGGCAGCGGGCCGTATTGCCCTAATGAACTCCAGCGACGACAGCCAAAGGGTACTGATTCAAACCGACAGCCTTTGGGGCATCCAGCATCCACTGCGCATCGCCAGCGAAGTGCGCATGGCCCCGAACAGCCGCCAAGAGGTTCACTACGAGTGGTTTGGTTCCGATTCATCAAGTCAAGGAACGCGCATTTTCCTGTCCACGGTGGCAGAGAAAAGCCCCGTAGCACCTTCAGAAGGAAGCGTTCGGCTTCACATTGCCACGCGCTATGCGGTCGACCTCTACCGAGGGCGAATTGCCGACCACCTCGAACTCACTTGGACCGAGCAGGGCGTTCGCGTGCACAACCGCGGCGGCGATTTTTGGGCGGGCGCCTGCTATCCTCTGAACGGCACCTCAAGGGGAGGTCCCCGGGTTGCGAGCGGCATTTTGCGGCCCAACGAGGTGCGGATTTGGACGGTTCCCTCCGACGCCAACGGAGTCTGGCTTGAGCGCGTCGACGGAGCAGTGGTCGCGAGCGTCAGGCCGTGAGCTTTGCCCTGTGGTGGGCCCTTTGCGCCCTTCCAAGCGGACTTTGGCCCAGTATGGGATCCTCGGGCACGGCCGGAGCCGCCCAATGGTGGATGCAAACGCCCATGCTGCCCGGCGGCCGACCTCAGTTTGCGCTGCAGCACCGGCACACGTCGCTGCGCTACGGCGCCCAAGCGACCGGCTGGTCCTGGCAACTTCAATCCAAGCACCTCGGCGTGTGGTGGTCTCCCCATCGAAGCATGGGCCTCACCGCGCAGTTCCGAGGAACCCAAAAGAATGCCGCTTGGAACGCCTCGGGCGCGTGGTCGCCCCAAGGCTGGACGGTACAAGGACAGTACCAGGGGATTACGCTCGACCGAAGCTACCAAGGGCAATACCGCCTGGGATACCATGCCGAGTCCCTTAGGTTGGACCTGAACTGGGGCAACCAGTTTCGAAGTTTCGGTCTTCGGATCGGAGACCTAGAGTGGCGCCGAAGTACTTCAGCCCAAGGAACCAGCGACCTTCTCCGGTTGAGGCGAGGGCCCAGTGTGCTCGAATGGCGGACGTCCATGCTGCCTTTTGGTACGCAGCAGCTCTGGGGAATTCGCACCAACTTGGGCCCGAGTCGACTTTGGATCCAAGTCATCAACCAGGGCACTCGTTCCCAGGCCGTAGCTCGATTGAGCTACAGCAATACCTCTTGGGGTTCCGCTGTATTGGGTTATTCGTCTCGTCAAGCGCTGCTCCGATACCAGTTGCCGGACCAAAGTCCGCTGAGTGGAAGTTATGTGGAATGGGCCCGTGCCGCCACCCTGAATCTGGCCCACCGCGGACGGGGATTTACCCTCATTTGGAATCCGTACCGCGCGCAAATCAGCCTCTACCTTTTTGCACGGCATGACTTCTCGTCCAAGCCGAAACCGCAGATGGTGCGCCCCGTGGAATCCCCGAAATGCTGGCTGGACGTAACCTACTCCTTTACGGGGCAACCGCCCAACGTTGAACTGGAGTTCCGCGGGCCGTCGACCCAGCGCGTGGTACTCCTTCCGCAAAGCCGTCAATGGAAAGACCACCTGCCCCCAGGCCGCTACGCGGTAACCGGAACGGCACCCAAAGGATGGAAGCTCGAACTGCCTAAGGACAGCGTGGAACTGCGCCCCCACGTCACGCGGACCATGTGGGTGAACCTCGTGCCTCAAGCCGGGGCGATTCGCTGGATCAGCGCGTCAGGTGCAGCTGCGGAATGAGGTATCCCACCGCCGCGCCCACCGCAAACCCCACCAAAACGTCAGAGGGGTAGTGCTTGCCCGCCTGAACCCG
Organism: Bacteroidota bacterium; assembly: GCA_005786915.1. GTDB lineage: Bacteria > Bacteroidota > Bacteroidia > Flavobacteriales > Schleiferiaceae > TMED14. Next base: position 2,799 of record SYCM01000002.1, read on the forward strand.
CTGACATGCGACGTAGGCTGGCACCAATGCCGCTGCGGACCAGACTGCGGGCTTCCAGCGGGAATCCGGGTGAAGGTCCGACCACACCTTGGCGGCGTAAAACGTATTGCAGGCGGTAAGGCTTGCATGTCCTGAGAAAAACGACTTGCGGGCGTCGGCCTCCATGCGTTCCGACAAGGGCGCCCCGTCGTAGTAGGTAAAGGGGCGGTTGCGGCGAACGGCATTTTTCACCGCGTCGGTGAGCATCAGCGTGCTGAGGTTGGCTTGAAACCACATGCTCCCGAGCACTGCGGCGTCCGCGACGCGGTGGTCCGCTCGGGTGTGGGCGAGTGCCGTGATTCCTGCAGCCCCAAAGGCCGCAAACAGCGCGTAGTCCGACCGCTGTCCCGCCGCCTCATCCCAGCGATTCAGGGCGACGCGGTCGAGTCCCCGAGCGGCGGGCGACCCCAAGTTGGCCAACTCAAACTCGCTGAACCCGCGGTGCTGCCCCGACGCGTAGGCGTTCCAGCCCAGCAAAGCGCCGTTCACCCCGTAGGTAATCCCGTCGGTCCGCGCACTCAGCTGGTACGGAAGCTGAGCCCAAAGTACCTGCGCCGACAGCAGTGCGGCGAAACAAATAATGCGAAGCATAAGCACTAGTACTGGATCTGCAAGGTATGGCGCTCGCTGCCGAGGGCGTCGTGCACCTGCACCACGTACCAACCTGCAGGCATTCCGCCGAGGTCAAGGTACTCCAGCTCGGCGGCCGACCGATCCCAGCGGCGCAGGATGCGTCCCTGAGCGTCCACGAGCTCCACACGGCCGGCGGCTGCCGGGCGCTCGAGCCAAAACCCGTCTGAAGCAGGATTCGGGTACACTCGGCTCGCCGGAGTGCTCGGAAGTTCCTCCACGTCCAGGGTAATCTGGGGCTGGGCCAACTTCGCGCTCGTATAGACCCGGTACGCCCCGGGGGCTAGCGAAAGGCTCGCATTCACGTCGGTCACGGTGAGGGTGTCGCCGCTGAAGTACTCGTACCAAGTACCTGCGCCCGGGAAAGCCGGTATGATTGATTGGGTCGTCACGCCGAAATTGCCCAATACCACCGCGTCCATCCCGCTGCTGTTGAACACCATGCGCTTGGTCGAGCCCGACAAACTGTAGGTAAACTGTCCGTCACGGAACGTCGCCGGATGCGCGCGGCGCAGGTGAAACACGGCCGAAGTCACGTCGTACAGGCGACGGCGCTCCGGCACCTGATAGTAGTTCCAGCGCAAGGGCTTGTTGCACACCCGGCACGGAACGTTTATCGACACGTCGTAGCCCAACTCGCCAAACATCCAAATCATGCGGGGGCCCGGGATGAGGTAGGCAAAAAGGTTCACGGCTTCGGCGCGGCGCAACCCCGTAGCCAATTGCTTCGGATTGTGGTTGGCGTTCGACGTGTTCCCGTACGTAAGCACCTCGTACATCAGCCGCTCCTCGTCGTGGCTTTCGGGGTACGACACGAGGGCCGGCTGCGACCATCCGCGGGCGCCGTGGTAGGCCCACGAAAAATTGCTTTGGGCATTGCCCTGTCCGGCCTGGTGAAAATTATAGGTCGAATTGCCCCAAAGCATGAACCCGTAGTCCGCCAGGGCCTTTTCTTCGCCGTTGTCGGCCCAGTGCTCCAAAATCACGTGCGCATTGGGGTTGACCGACCAAATCGTGTCGCCGATGCGCTTAATGATGGCTTGGCGGACCGCGGAATTCCCCGCGTTTCCGTTTAAAAATCCCTTGGTGTAATCAAAGCGAATTCCGTCGATGCGGTACTCCTGCAGCCAAAACGTTGTGACGCGGTCCACAAAATCCTTTGTGGCTTGCTTCTCGTGGTTGAAATCAAACCCCCAGCAGTAGGGCGGGTGCGGACACACGGGATTAAACCACGGACTGTTTGCGGCCGGGCGGCTGTTCGCCGCGTCCCAATACATGTTCACGAGCGGACTCTGCCCAAACGCGTGATTGAATACCATGTCGGCGATCACCGCAATCCCCTTGCTGTGGCAGGAATCCACAAACTCCTTGAACTTCTCGGGGGTTCCGTAGTACTTGTCGAGCGCCATGTGGAAGCTCGGATTGTACCCCCAGCTTTCGTTGTTCTCGAACTCGCTGTTGGGCATCAGCTCGATTGCATTTATACCCAGGCGCTGCAAATAGCCGAGCGTATCGATCAGCGACTGGTAGTTCCGCGCCGTAGTAAAATCGCGAATCAGCAACTCATAGATGAGCAAATCCGCCTTTCCGGGCGGCGTAAACGACGTGTTCTTCCAAGTGTACTCCGGGGCACCGGGGCGCAGAAGCGCACAAAATCCAGTGGTCTTGCCCGTGGGATAGGGATGAAGCCCGGGCCAGGTGGCCGCGGGAATGCTTCCGTCGTAATTCGGATCCAGGATCAGCTCAGCGAACGGATCGGCGACCTTGAGGTTGCCGTCAATCCAGTACTGGTAGGCGTACTTCTGCCCGGCCGTCACGGGTACGGCGAGCCAAAATCGCTCCCCGTCGGGTGACTTATTCATAAAGTATCCGGTCTCGGGCAAAAAGTCGTTGAAGTCCCCCAGCACGTAGGCGAACTGCTTGTTGGGTGCGCGGAGTACCAAACCCACCGTACTGTCGTTCAGGTAATTGGCGCCGTCCAGCCAGCCTGAGGGCACCGCGGCCACCAACTGAATCGGATTGCCCGTGTAGCGTATCGTGTCGTAGGCCGTAGACGTGCCGCTCGTGGCTTCGAGCACCACCGTATGGGCTCCGGCCGAAGTCACCACCAGGTCGTAGTTAAGGGCGGTGGCATTGGCCACCGTCGTTTTGAGCACCCCATTGTCGTAAATCTTGAGCGTCGCGCTTTGGTTCGACGCGGCCACCAAACGGAGCGTATCGCCCGGGTTGGCAATCTGCGGTCCGCTCGGCGCAAAAAACGCCGCAAGCAGCCCGCTGTTGGCAGGATAAATCGGGTAGTAAATGTCGGTGCCGTCGGCACTGCGGCCCACTACGGTTCCGCCCGCGTTGCGGAACACAAAGGCCAGCTGCTGCACCTGGGTACCCGTAGGAAACCCATAAAACGTGGGAATGTGGTACTTAATTCGGTGCTTGTTGTTGCCCAGGCTGGTCATCAACACC
>SYCM01000027.1 GCA_005786915.1 Bacteroidota bacterium
AGCGAGCCCGGGCGTCCACTCGATCCAGTCGGAACCGTGACGCACTCCGCAGCCCAGGGCCGCGAGGTAGGTCGCCGTGGCGTCCAGGCGCGAAGATTCCTTGGCATTCAGCGTGTGAAGGCCCGTCGCCCGGCCGGGTCGTCCGCCGAGCGCCGCAGCCACCACGGCGGGCATGGCCAGGTCGGGGGTGTCGGCAAAGTCGGGATTCCATGGTTCCCGCGTCCAAGAGGCTGGGTGAACTTCCAGGCTTCCGTCGGGGCTCGAGGCGACTGAAAATCCGAGTTCGGCGCCCCAGTGCGCGGAACGGGCATCGCCCTGAAGGCTTGAACCCGACAGGCCCTCGAGGCGGATCGGGATTCCGCTCAACCCCACGGCGGAGAGAAAAACTAAGGCCGCCGACCAGTCGCGCTCAGGGGGCCAGGTCGGCGCGCGGCCCTCCATCAGTGCCTGCGTCATCGCCAAGTAGGGCGCGCTGGCAACCCCGAGCGGAACCTCAAGTTCCACCGGCGCGCTGCAGCACGACGCAATCAGCTGAACGGCCGAGGCAAACTGGGAACTCAATCGGGCGTCCACGGAGACGACTCCGCCCCGAAGCAAGGTGCCGTGGATGCGCCAGCCCAAGGGGTGGGGCTTGAGCTGTCCGCCCATGGACCGAAGGGCCGCGACCAGGGGCTCTATGGGGCGCTGGCGCAGGCGTTCGTCGGCCAGAAGAAGCACGTGTGCGCCGGGCTGGGCCGCCCAATAGGCCATTCCAAATCGGTAGGCCGTGCCCGCAGGCCCCGCGTCGGCGCGCCGAAGCCCGTCGGGACCGGCTGGAGCCTGAAGCACCCGGAGCATGGCGTGCATGTCGCCGCTCCACCGCGCGTCGGGTTCAGGAAGGGGCTCGTTGCGCACCGCGCGCAGCAGGAGCAGGCGGTTGGCGAGGCTCTTGGCGTAGGGAAGTTCAATGCTGCGCATCTGCCGTCCACGCTTGGGTGAATGCCTCCTCGGTCAGGACATCGACCTCTTCGGCCTCGCCCGGCTGGGCGCACCAGACGATGCGGAGCTGGCCGCCGAGTTTCTTTTTGTCGTGCTGCAGGCGCGCCCACACCGCTTGAGGGTCGAGTTCGCGAAAGTGAGCAAACTCAAAGTCCGCCTCCAAGCGCTGCCGCAGAAGAAGGCGCGCTTCAGCGCCGGGACGGCCAAGGGCGTCGAGCAGCCGCGACTCGACCGAAAGCCCAAAGGCCACCGCGTCGCCGTGGCCGCAGGCAGCGCCCGTTCCGAGCATGAGGCTTTCGACGGCGTGGCCCACCGTGTGGCCCATGTTGAGCAGGGCGCGGCGGGTTCCGCGTTCGTAGGGGTCCTCGGCAACTACCTCGAGCTTCACCTGAGCGGCCTCGGCCGTGAGCAGGGCGGACTGGGTCCAGTCGGAGGTCGACGCCGTTTGCCACAGTCCGCCGCCCGCGATCCAAGCTTGCTTTAGCAGTTCGGCCCAACCTTGGCGCCACTCCCGCTCGGGCAAGGTCTCGAGAGCCCGAAAGTCGGCAAATACGGGTGCCTCGGGACGCCAGGTTCCGAGAAGGTTTTTCGTACCCTCGGAATCGACGCCGTTTTTTCCGCCCCATGCGGCGTCGACCATGGCCAGCAGCGAGGTCGGAACGAGCACGAGGTCAATGCCGCGCAAGTAAAGGCTCGCGAGTAGGCCGGCGAGGTCGCAGACCACGCCTCCGCCCAAAGCCAAGAGCAGCGCGCGGCGGTCCGCCCCTTCGTCGCGAAGGCCCAAGGCCAATTGCTCGACCAGAGCCAAGTCTTTGGAGGCCTCTCCGGGCTCGACCTCGAGGATGTGGGCATCGGCTAGGCCTTCGATTTCGGCCATGAACCGCGGAAGCACGTACTCGTGCGTGTGGCTGTCGACGAGGATGTGGTAGGACGTGTAGGTTCCCTCGCGCTGCAACAGCCACGCGCTGAGCTCGTTCCACGCCGTAGGCCCTAGGGCGCGCTCCGGATGAAGTTCCATTCCACAAAGGTCGAGCATGTCGGCCCATATCTTTGCACGAACCTTGAATCCATAGTCCCGTGAAGCTCGATTTTTCGGATACCGCGCTGGCCTTCCAGCACGCCTCGCCTGCCGACCTTCGGCGCGCGCGCCTGCTCTTTGGCGTGCTCGCTTCGCCCACCTTGGTTTCGGTCGGAAAATCCTTGAGTCTTTGGGCCCTTAAGTGGCGGCTTCCCGTCAAAGGGCTGATTCGGGCGACGGTATTCCGGCAGTTCTGCGGCGGCGAAACGGTGGCCGAAAGCCGACCCGCCATCCAGCGCCTGTGGAACGCCAAGGTGGGCAGCATTTTGGACTATTCAGTCGAAGGCCAAACCACCGACGCCGCGTTCGACCAAACGGTTGAGGTGGCCCTGCAAACACTGGCCCTCGCCGCCCACGAGCCCGGACTCAGCCTGGGCGTGTTTAAGATGACCGGCATTGCGCCGCACGAGTTGCTCGAGCGCCTGAGCTCCGGCCGCGAACTGGCCCCTCACGAAGCGGAGCAGCTGCAAAAGGTGCGCGCCCGCATTCGCCGCATGGCCCATTTTGCGGCCAAGTCGGGGCGCAGCCTGATGATTGACGCCGAAGAAACCTGGATCCAAGGCGCCATCGACCAGCTCGCCCGCGAGGCCATGATGGAGTTCAACACCGACCGGGTGGTGGTGATGACGACGATTCAGTGCTACCGCGTCGGCCGACAGGACCAGCTCCGCGCCGATCTGGACCACGCCGCCGAGCACGGCTACTGCTACGGAGTCAAGCTGGTGCGCGGCGCCTACATGGAAAAAGAGCGCGAGCGGGCCGCATCGATGGGCTATCCTTCGCCCATCCAGCCCGACAAGGCCCACACCGACGCTGAATACGATGCCTGCCTCCGCCTGATGCTCGAAGCGGTAGGCACTCCGGAGCAGCCGGGCCGCGTGGGCATCGTGGTGGGTACCCACAACGAGGAAAGCACGCGCCAGGCCGCCGAATGGCTGGTGGCCCGCGGATGGAATCCGCACGAAGCGCCCGTGTGGTTTGCCCAGCTTTACGGAATGAGCGACTTCATCAGCTTCGTCCTAGCCCACCACGGGTTTCGCGTGGCTAAGTACCTGCCGTTTGGCCCGATTGCCAACGTCATGCCCTACCTGTTGCGCCGCGCTGAAGAAAACACGTCGGTAGCAGGCCAAACCGGGCGCGAACTCATGATGCTGCGCAAGGAAACGGCGCGACGGGGGTCCGCCACCCGCAAGTAAGGCGCGCTCGTGGCCGCTTGGCTACCTTCAAGCGGTCCATCTTGGAGTGAGCAAAAAAAAGTAAATCCGGATAAATCCGAACGCGGGTGGTCGAATAGATGCCGACGCGTTTTACTGGGGATTCAATTGGACGAGCCACGCGCTGTCGGGGCGCACTTCCCATTGTCCGCGCCAATGGCGGCCCTTAAATTCGAGGTCGATCCAGTAGGCGGGCACCTGGGCGTCGTGCCGGGTTCGCGTCTGACTTTCGCCAAAATCAACTTCGCCCAAGGTCAAAAACGCTTGGAGCACTGCCGAATCGGAGCCAATTTGATTCCAGAGAACGGAGTCCGCTCCGCGGACCGGCTTGCGATTAAGTTCCGCAAGCACCCGATCGTTGGGAAAGTACGAGCACTCAAAGTCGCGGTCGCGAAACAAAAAGCCTACGAGCAGTACGCCCATGCCCACGCCGAATCCGTACCACAGTAAGCGCCGAAGAACCTTGTTCACAGCAAAAGGTCCAAATCAGTAAACGGCTGGTCCATGCTCTGGGCGAGCGACGCGCTGGTTAGCTGTCCGTGGTAAAGGTAGACGCCTGGGCGCCAATGAGGCTTGGCGCGAAGCGCTTCCTCAACCCCACCCAGGTCAGCCAAATCGCGAAGCAAGGGCGAGGTCAAGTTGTTCAGCGCAAACGAGGCGGTGCGCGCCACCCGCGACGCGATGTTGGGCACCGCAAAGTGCGTGACGTCGAACTTGGTGTAGACCGGAGCGTCCCAAGAGGTGACCTCGCTGGTTTCGAAGCATCCGCCGTGGTCAATACTCAAGTCGACGATGACGCTGCGCGCTTTCATTCCGGCCACCATGGCTTCGCTCACCACCACCGGGGTGCGTCCGTTCACAGGGCGAAGGGCGCCGATGACCACGTCGCAGCGGCGCAGAGCCTTGGCCAAAATTTGGGGCTGAAGCGTGCAGGTGTAGACGTCGCCCACCCGCTCGCGAAGGCGCTGCAGCCGGGTCAACGACGAGTCAAAGACCTTGACCGAAGCGCCCAAGGCCGACGCCAACCGGGCGGCGGTGGTGCCCACGGTTCCGGCACCCAAAATCACCACTTCGGTTGGCGGAACCCCGGTCACGGCGCCCATAGCGTAGCCTTTTCCGCCGGACCAGGTCGAGAGGTACTCCATGGCGACGGTGATAGCTTGGCTTCCGCCAATTTCGGCCATGGAGCGAACGAAGGGCGCGCGGCCGTCCTCGTCCAAAATGCTTCCGTAGCTGAAGGCGGTGCAGCGCTTGGCCTTGAGCGCGGCGAGAAACGGCGCCGATAAGGTGCCCGGCTGAAGCGTGGAAAACAGCACCTGACCCTGGGCCATGAGCGGCCATTCGGCCTCGCTCGGCGCCTCTACTTTGGCGAGCACAGGGCAGGCAAACACGACGCTGCGGTCGGTGGTCACTTCGGCCCCCGCCTCGGCGTATTCGCGGTCGCTGTAGCGCGCGGCCACCCCGGCGTTGGACTCGAGCACGACCTCGTGGCCTTGAGAAACCAGCAGGTGGACCCCTTCGGGCGTAAGGGCAACCCGATTTTCGGCCCAGGTAGATTCCAACGGAATACCGATGCGCAGTCGCTGCGCCTTGGCGTCGACCATCAGTCGTTCTTCTTGGGTTTGAAACACGGGGGCGGCTTCCATAAACCAGGTGGATTTAGCGGTGGGGTCCTACGAAGGTAACCTTTCTGCGGCCATCCTCCCCTACCTCGATGCGGACCTCAGACGTCGCGTCGGGGAGCCCGTCGCCCGCCCGGTCGGGCCATTCGATCCAGCAAGGCTGGCCGCTCGAGACATAGTCTTCAAATCCTATAGTCGCTACCTGGTCGGGGCGGTCCAATCGGTGTAAGTCAAAGTGGTACACGGGGCCTACGGAGGAATCGTACTCGTTCACCAGCGCGAACGTCGGGCTGCTCGCCCGGTCGTGCGAACCCAAAACGTGAAGCCAGTAGCCCACCGCCGTGGTTTTTCCGGCGCCCATTTCGCCGTAAAGGGCCACCACTCCGAGCAGCGCCTCGCGGTGGGCTTCGGCCCATCTCAGCCAGTCGTTGGGCTGCGTCAAAACCGTCGTGCTCATCGGGGGCAAAGTTCAGCCACGCGGGCGAAGCACTGCAAACGGAACGATTACTTCTTCTAGCGAAATTCCGCCGTGCTGGTAGCTGCCGTCGAACTTCTCGACGTGTTGATGGTACTGGCTTTGGTATACGAAGTAATCCTGTTCGCCTGCGAACAGCACCTTGTCGCCCAAGTTGGTGGGCGGAATGCCCAAACGCTCGGGATCGGCGACGAGGGCTACCTCCTTCTCCTTGAACTCCATACCTCGGCCCACCTTGTAGCGCAAGTTGGCCGTGAGGTCTCGGGAGCCGCGCAGGCTGACTGGCTTGCGCACGGTAATCGTCCCGTGGTCGGTGGTCACCACCAGGGTCGTTCCGTCTTGAGCGAGGTCGTCCACCCAGGCGCGGAGCGGCGAATGCGTCCACCACGAGGCGGTCAAGCTGCGAAATCCGCGGTCGTCGCGGGCGAGGTCCCGCAAAATGACCTCGTCGGTCTTGGCGTGGCTCATGCGGTCAATGAAGTTGACGACGACCGCCACCAAGGCCTTACCCCGGAGCTCGCGCCACTTCGCCACAAAGCGCTGTTCGCTCGTCGCATGGGTGAGCTTGGCGTAGCCCGGCGTCGGAACCCCGTTGCGCGCCGCCCAGTGGCTGAGGTAAAACTCCTCGTGGCTGTTGCGTCCGCCCTCGGCGTCGAGCACGTCGCGCACCCAGCGCTCCGGGTGGCGCTTGGCGAGATCGGCGGGCATGGCTCCGCCCAAAAGCGCATTGCGGGCGTACTGCGTGGCGGTGGGCAGAATGCTCGCATACAAATCGTCGGACTCGACGCGGAACTTGCCCGTCATCAGCGACTGGATCTCCTGCCACTGGTCGAGGCGCAGGTTGTCAAAGACCAGCATCACCAATTTTTCGCCGCGGTCGAGCAGGGGCTTGACGCGCACGTCGAGCAGCTGGTGGCTGAACAGGCAGGGCGACTCGTCGTCGTGGAGCAGGCGCGGGTAGGCCTCGGACCACCACCGCGTGAACAAGCGGTTGGCCTCTTCGCGCTGGTGGTCGAGCATGGCGCGCATAGATTCCGCTTCGCCGCCCGCCAGTTCGCGGTCCCATCGAAGCAGCTCCCGGTAAATTTCGGTCCACGAGTCCCAGTCGTGGGCCTCGGCGATGCGGACTCCCAGGTCGCGAAACTCTTGCTGGTAGCGGCTCGCACTGCGGGCACCCTGAAGCGCCCCTTGGCCCAAAATGCGCGTGAGGGTCGACAGGACCTGGCGCGGCTGTACGGGCTTGAGCAGATAGTCGGCGAGCTGCGAACCTAAGGCTTCGGTCATCAACCCCTCTTCTTCGCTCTTGGTCACCATGACCACCGGCAGCGAGGGCTTCAGCGCCTTAATTTGGGGCAGCACGTCGAGCCCACTGGGCCCGGGCATATGTTCGTCCAGGAGCACCCCGTCGAGGGATTCACTGCGAATCAATGCCAAGGCGTCGGCCGCATTCGTGGCCGTGATTACGTGGATTCCGCGGCCCTCGAGGTAGAGAATGTGCGGGCGGAGTGCCTCCACTTCGTCGTCGACCCATAAAATCCGCGAATTTTCCATGTTTTTGTGGTTAAGTTTGGGTACTCAAGCTCGCTCCATGCCGCCGATTCCCGCGACCAACAAGTTCAAACTTTTTAACGATCCGATCTACGGTTTTATTTCGCTGCCGTCGGAGCGGATTTTTGACCTGGTTGAGCACCCGTACGTTCAGCGACTTCGCCGCATTAGTCAGCTGGGCCTGAGCTACTTGGTGTACCCTGGCGCCTACCATACCCGCTTCCACCACGCACTTGGCGCCATGCACCTCATGCAGAAGGCGCTGCAGATTTTGGCTAGAAAAGGCGTGGAGATCACGGCTTCAGAGGCGGAATCCGCGCAGATCGCCATCCTCCTGCACGACGTCGGACACGGGCCGTTTAGCCATGCGTTGGAGCATACGCTCCTCGACGGCGTGCACCACGAGACCGTTTCGCGCCTGATTATGCGCCGCCTCAATGCTGAATTTGGCGGAGGCCTCGACGAGGCCATTGCCATTTTTGAAGGCACGCACCCCAAGCGCTTTCTGCACGAACTCATCTCGTCGCAGCTCGACATGGACCGAATGGACTACCTCAAGCGCGACGCTTTTTACACGGGCGTCATCGAAGGAGCCATCAACAGCGACCGCCTTCTCGAAATGCTGCACGTCGCCGACGGCCACCTGGTGCTGGAGCACAAAGCGATCACGTCCATCGAAAAGTTTTTGATGAGCCGCAGCCTCATGTACTGGCAGGTCTACATGCACAAAACGGTCCTGAGCGCGGAGCACATGCTGGTCGAAGTGCTGCGCCGGGCCTCGCTGCTCGCCCAGCGCGGCGAGTCGCTTTTTGCGGGAGCTGAACTGGCCAGCCTGCTGCGCCGCCGACCGAACCACGACGAATTCACCCAAGAACCCGAGCTGCTCGAGCTCTTCACCCAACTCGACGACAGCGACATCCTCAGCGCCATCAAGCAGTGGCAGCGCCACCGCGACCCCGTACTGAGCGCCCTGAGCCGGCGCATTATCGAGCGCAAACTATTTCGCATCAAGTTTTTAGACGCCCCGCTGACGGTCGAAGACCGGAGGACCCTCGAGGCCTCGGTGGGCCAATCCATGGGCCTTTCGCCAGAGGATTCCGCCCACTTTGTGCTCGAAGGAGTTGCTTCCAACAAAACTTATGCTTCTGATAAACAGGAAATTAAGCTTCTTAAGCGCAACGGATCCGTACTTCCGTTGACGCAGGCATCCGAAATCCTTCCGTTGAGCGTTTATAGTCAAGTAATCACCCGTCCGTTCGTTTGTTGGCCCAAAGAACTTCCATGGATCCGCTAGGGGCGAGCCCCTTGCCTCCCCGCACTGCCTCGTTGTGGGCCGCCGAACTGGGCGGCGTACTCGAGGGACCCGATGCCGAACTCCGCTTCGCCTGCACGCTGGAGTCGGGCGCCCCTGGAGGCGTAAGCTTCATCGCCAATCCCAGCTACCGGCGGGCGTGGGCCGCGACTGCGGCAAGCGTCGTACTTGCCGCCCATGACAGCCCCCGCCCTAAAGGCTACCAAGGAGCGATCCTGCGCGTCGCCAACCCCTACGCCGCTTGGGCCCAGGTCTTGGGCAGCGGTTGTCGCGAGGTCGCTTGGTCTACCAAGCGCCCCTCGGGTGTGGATCCCAGCGCAGTCCTGCATCCGGGCGTCCAGCTCGCCGAAGACGTCATCGTGGGCCCCCGAAGCCAGCTTTCCCCCGGCGTCGTGCTTTACCCAGGAACCGTCGTCGGCGCCGACTGCATTTTGCATGCTCACGTGGTCGTGGGAGCTGACGGATTCGGATTTGTTCCGCCGCAAGGTGGGCAGCCGGGGTGGATCAAAATTCCGCACCTTGGCCGCGTGCGGATTGGCAATGGCGTAGAGCTCGGCGCCGGCACTTGCGTCGACCGAGCGGTCGTGGGCGAAACCCTCGTGGGCGACGGCTGCAAAATCGACAACCTCTGCCAGATCGGTCACAATGTGCGCCTTGGAATGCACTGCGTCCTCGCCGGGCAGGTAGGGATCGCCGGTTCTACCGTCCTCGAGGACTATGTGGTCGTCGGCGGTCAGGTGGGCATAGCCGGGCACCTGCGCATTGGTCGAGGCGCACGAATCGGGGCGCAAAGCGGGGTGGGCAAATCGGTTCCGGCCGGCGCTGAAGTCCTGGGAAGCCCGGCTGTGGAGGCCCGAGAATTCCGCCGTTTCTTTGCAGCCCAAAAGTCCGCACGAGGTTGATCCAATACGCCCTAATTCAAGAATTTACTGCGCAAGGTCGGGGAATCCACCGCGGCCTGGACTGCAGGGTTCGGGTTCGCCCCGGTGCCCCGGGCAGCGGATACCAACTCATTCGCAGCGACCTAGCAGGGAGCCCATCGTTGGAAATCAATCCGTTACGTGTGAGCGAGACCGACCGCTGCACCACCTTGAGCAACGGCGAAGTGTCGGTGCACACGGCCGAACACCTGCTTTCTGCGCTGTTTGGGTTGGGCATTCTGGACGCAGAGATTCACTGTTCCGCCGCAGAACTGCCGATTGTGGACGGGTCGGCCAAACCCTGGGTTGAGGCCATTCTCGAAGCCGGTCGCCAGCCCGTGGGGCCCATGCACGGGTACGCGCTACGCGAAGCGGTTCGCGTCGAAGACCCCGAGACCGGCGCGTGGGCTGAGGCCTTACCCGACGCCCTTCCGCGATATTCGGTGGTGCTCAGCCACGATTCCGAAGCCGTGGGAAGCAACGTGTGCCATTTTACCTACGGTTCCGACTACGCCGCGCAGGTCGCACCCGCCCGAACCTTTACCCTGGTGAGCCACCTGCTCCCCATGATCCACCGCGGACTACTTCAAGGCGCCCGGGAAGGTACCGGCATTGTAGTTATCGACAGAGAACTTCACGACGAAGACTGGCTTGCCCTCGAACAGTTCATCAAGCAACCAATTGAGCGAAGTGAGGCCCTCGGACCTTTGCCCCTGACCCCCTACCGCATGCCGGCCGAACCCGCCGCCCACAAAATGCTCGACGTGCTCGGCGACCTCGCCCTATTGGGCCGGCCAGTAGCCGCACAAATTCGTATTTTTAAGCCTGGCCACCGAATTAACACCCTTCTAGCCCAGCGCCTTATGGAACAAATCGACTCCGCCAACCCTGTGCCCTTTTTTGATCCCAATGCGGCACCGCTTATGGACGCCACCAAAATCATGTCGATTTTGCCGCACCGCCCGCCCTTTATGCTGGTCGACCGCATTCACTCGATGAGCGAGTCCGACATTTGGGGCAGCAAGGCCGTGACCATGAACGAGCCGTTTTTTGTGGGCCATTTTCCGGGAGCGCCGGTGATGCCGGGAGTGCTTCAGCTCGAGGCCATGGCCCAGGTGGGCGGAATTCTTGCCCTCAGCACAGTTCCCGATCCTGAAAACTACCTGACTTACTTCCTCAAAATGGACGAGGTCAAGTTCAAAAACAAGGTGGGGCCCGGCGACACGCTGTACTTTCACCTCACGCTCACCCAGCCCATTCGGCGCGGAATTGTCGTGATGCGGGGCGAAGCCTTTGTCGGCCAAAAACTCGTCAGCGAAGGGGTGTTCACAGCGCTCATCACCAAAGACAAGTAGCGTGATTTCTCCTCTAGCCTCAGTACACCCCGACGCCAAAATCGCGGGCAACGTGCGCATCGACGCCTTCGCGGTTGTCGAACACGACACCGTGCTCGGCGACGGAAGCTGGATTATGTCGGGAGGCCACGTCATGGCAGGTTCCCGGCTGGGCAAAAACTGCCGCATCCACCAAGGCGCCGTCGTGGGCGGCATGCCCCAAGACCTCAAATTCAGCGGCGAGTACAGCGAAGTCATCTTGGGCGACGGCTGCGTCGTCCGCGAATGCGCCACCATCAACCGCGGAACCAAGGCCTACGGCAAAACGACCCTTGGCAAAGAGTGCCTGGTCATGGCTTACGCTCACGTGGCCCACGACTGCATCATTGGCGACCACGTGATTCTCGTCAACAACGTCGCCCTGGCCGGCCACGTTGAGATCGGCGACTGGACCATTTTGGGCGGACTTTCGGCCGTACACCAGTTCGTGAAAATTGGCTCCCACGTGATGGTCGGCGGCGGATCCTTGGTGCGCAAGGACATCCCCCCCTACATCACCGTGGCGCGCGAACCCCTGACCTTTGAGGGCGTAAACGCCGTGGGGCTTCGCCGGCGCGGATTCAGCAACGGCCGCATCGAAGAAATCCACCACGCCTACCGACTGCTCTACCAAAGCGGATTCAACACCACGCAAGCGGTCAGCGAAATCGAACGCGAGGTCCCCGCCAGCCCGGAGCGCACCGAGCTGATCAAGTTCGTGTTGGCCTCGGACCGCGGAATCGTGCGCAAGCAATAGCCTTTATGCTCGGGCTCCACTGGAACGGCGTCGGCAAGCAGATTTCGGGTACCGAACTCATCGCCCCGTGGTCGGCCCAATTTGGCCCCACCGACCGAGTCGCCATCCTCGGCGCCAACGGTTCCGGCAAAAGCACCGTGCTTCAGCTCCTCAGCGGTCAAATGCCGCCCTCAGTGGGCACGCTGCATTCCGACTACCTCTCGCCTGAAACCTGGGCGCAGCAGGTTAGCTGGGCGGGTCCCAACGTACAGCCTCCGCTCGAAGCGACCGGGCACGAATGGGTGGCGCTTCACGGATCGCTGCGCCGCTGGCGCCGCAACCCCTGGACCTACCTCAACGCCGAAAGCCCCCTTTGGAAGCGTCCGCTCAAAAGCCTATCCAGCGGCCAACGGCAGCGACTCTTGCTCGCCGTCGCGATCTGCACCGAGGCGCCCCTGTTGCTTCTCGACGAACCCTGCAACCACCTCGACGCCGAAGGGCAAGACTGGTTTCGCGCCACGCTGGGCGCCGAGCTTGAGGCCGCACCCGGTTCGGCCCGTATGCTCTTTGTGGCCAGCAACCACCAGCAGGCCGAGGTAGCCCACTGCCGTGCGGGCTTATCGCCGCAAGGCGATTCCGTACCTTTGCCAAAATTTTAGCGATATATGGCTTCGACTGCAGACATCAAGAACGGCATGTGCATCCACTTTAACCACGCGCCGTACCAAATCATTGAATTCCTTCACGTGAAGCCCGGCAAGGGCGCCGCGTTTGTGCGCACCAAAATGCGCAACCTCAACGACGGCCGCGTCCTGGAACACACCTTTCCGAGCGGAACCAAGCTCGACGAAATCAAGATCGAGTTCCGCACCTACCAGTACCTCTACAACGACGCCGACGGGTACCACTTCATGAACATGGACTCGTACGAACAAATTCCCATGCCCAAAGAGGTGATCAATGCTCCGCAGTTCCTGAAAGACGGAATGGAGTGCATGGTCATGTTCCACGCCGACGAAGACCGCCCCCTTTCGGTGGAGCTTCCTTCGACCGTTACACTCGAGGTGACTTACACCGAGCCCGGAATTCGCGGCAACACCGCGACCAACACCCTCAAGCCGGCGACGGTAGAGGGCGGAACCGAAATCCGAGTCCCCCTGTTTGTAGAAACCGGCGAACGCATCGTAATCAACACGGCCGAAGGCACCTACAAAGAGCGCGCGAAGTAAGCACGCCGCCCAAACCTCCGTACCTTTCTTGACCCGCTGGCTCCGCCAGCGGGTTTTCTTTTACCACCCCAGTAAAAAAAAAGCCCCGTCCTTCCGGACGGGGCCTTCCTAACACGGAATCCCGAATTAGTTCTTATCCCAGAAGATCGGCGCGGTGTCCTTGTCTCCCTGGTAGTTGGCACCCGCCGCCGTAACGTTGGCGTTGTTCAAGGCGTACTCGTCCACTCCGTAGCTCATGCGCTTCGGGGTAACGCGCTGCGCCTCGGCAGCCACATTCATCGGCAAGTCGTACTGGCGTTGAGCTGCCCAAGCTTCGTTTCCGCGCGTGAAGAGCGAAATCCACTTTTGCGTGCCCAAGCGCGACTTCCAGTTGTTGGCATCCCAAGCCACCGAAGTCTGAGCCAAGTAGGTGGCCGCATCGGCTGCCGAACCGCCCCATCCTAGGATAGAGGCCGTAACGGCTGCTTGGTAGAGGCCCTCGGCGGTAGCTCCGGGGATGGTCACGCCGCGAGCGGCGGCATCAGCCAGCAAGAAGTGTACTTCGACGTGGTCAATCAGCGTGTGCGGCAGGGTCGGATCCTCCAAGGCGTTACCCGGCTGCGAGAACAGGGCGTACGATGAAGAAAGTCCGTACGGAGCACCGTTCACCGTGCCGTCGCTGTTGTTGTTGCGGAAGTAGATCGCGCGGCGCGGGTCGTTCAGCGTGTTCATTACGTCGCCCAACGTGTTGGCCGCGATGAAGTCTGAACGTCCTGACTGCACGAGGTCGTCCCACAGCGGGTTGGTGTGCGGAGGAGCCGAAGCGTAGTGAAGGGTCGCTGCGTCCGCAGGATCCAAGATTACGCCCCCAGCCAGCGCTGCAGCGCCCCAAGTGGTCGCCGTAGTGAGGTTGTGGTCGGCTACGCGCACGGCCAACTTCAGCAGCAGCGAAGAAGCGAACTTCTTCCAGCCGTCGGAGTTGCCGCCGTACAGAAGGTCGTACGAGCCCAGGCCGTTATCGCCACCCAGCACCGCGATGTCGGCCGTGAGGCGCGCCGCGAGGTCGGTGTAGATGTCTTCGCCTTTGTCGTACGCCGGCACTACCGTAGCGGCCGAAAGGGCCTCCGTGTAGGGCACGTCACCAAAAATGTCCACCAGCACGTGGTAGGTGTACACTTCGAGCACGTCGATCACCGCATGCTGCTGCTCTTTTTGAGCGGCAGTCAAGTTGATGTCGGCATCCACGGCTTTCTCGGCCTCCTGGAGGTCGCGAAGCACGTCGGTATACAAACGGTCGTAAGTATTACCGTTCACGTCCCGGTTGTCGTAGTCAAAGTTGGCTTCGTCGGTGTAGGTCGTCTCAGTAATGTGCTGAGCCCACAGGTTGAAGTTGTTAAGATTGACGTTGATGCTGGCCAGGTAGTCCGTGAGGCTCACGGTTGCGTTGGCAATCAGCGCTCCGGCGGGCACCTGCTCAGGCGCCTTGGGATTCACATTGAGGCTCGTGATGTCGGTCGTGCACGAGGCCACGGCGACGGCAATGCCTGCAGATAGAAGAAACTTTTTCATGGCTCGTTCGGATTAGAATTTCAATTTTGCGTTCAGACCGATCTCGCGCACGGCGGGGTACGCACCCGACTGGTAGCCCTGAAGGTTACCTGCCGACAGTCCGCTTTCCGGATCCGTGTACGGAGCGTTCTTCCAAAGGATGGCCAAGTTGCGTCCAACCAGCGCCACATCGAGGCCCTTGATTGAACTCTTAGGATCCATCGGGAAGCTGTAGTTAATCGCTACTTCACGAAGCTTTACGAAGGAAGCATCCCACACGTGGTACTCTTGCGGAGCGCGAGCGTAGCCGAATGAGTTACCGTAGTAGTTCATGTCGCCGTAGATGGCCTCGGTATTGGGTGCCGTAACGGGGTTGCCGTCAGCATCAACCGTTGAACCGTCCCAAACCGCAACGTTACCCATGTTCACGCCACCGTTGTTGGCCACCAGTTCGCGACGCTCTGTACCGCGGTCGTTGACTCCTGCGGTCCAGTCGTAGATACCGGTAGCGTAGCCGTACCACGTATCAAGGCTGAAGAAGCTTCCGCCCATTTGCATGTCAAGCAGCACGCTGGCCGTCAACTTCTTGTAGCGGAACGAGGTGTTCAAACCGCCGTACCAGTCGGGGTTGATGTTGCCAATCGTCTCGGGAGCCGTGGTGCGCAGGTAGCGGTAGCCGCGGCTGGCGCTGATCGGGTACACAATCGGAAGACCGTTCTCGTCGCGCTGGTGCGCAATGCCGAAGATGGTACCGTAGGCCTCACCGGTCTTGGCGAGCAGCTGGAAGCCACCTTGGTTCGAGGTCAACTGAAGGCTTTCGGCATCACCGAAGAGCTCCACCACCTTGTTGCGGTTGCGCGTGTAGGTCAGTGCGAAGTCGAGGCCCATATCCTTCGTGCGGATGGCCGATGCGTTCAGCACCAGTTCCACACCTTGGTTTTGGATCACCCCGGCGTTGACGTACTTGAAGATGGTACCCGTGGCTG
The DNA here is from genome assembly GCA_005786915.1 of Bacteroidota bacterium. Taxonomy (GTDB): domain Bacteria; phylum Bacteroidota; class Bacteroidia; order Flavobacteriales; family Schleiferiaceae; genus TMED14. The sequence goes on from SYCM01000027.1 coordinate 14,999, forward strand.
AAGACACGCGAGCCGGCATAATTTGGTTCTCTGAAGTCGCGCGGTACGCGGTCAGGTCAAAGCCAAAGCGGTTGTCGGCAAACTGCATCTCCAGACCTGCCTCGAGCGACGTGGTCGTCTCGGGAAGCAATCCGGGGTTGTTGGACGTCGTCGGTGCCGTAGCGAGCGGGGTTCCGTTGAATGGAGTGCCCATTACGTAGATGTCGCGAAGTGCGTTCGCCGGAGCGTCCGCACCTACGCTTGCGTAGTTCGCGCGGATTTTACCGAAGCTGATTCCGTCTACATCCATCAACTCGCTGAAGATTAGACCGAGTGAAGCCGAAGGGTAGAAGTACTTGTTGCTGGCAGCCGGAAGCGTCGACGAAATGTCGTAGCGGCCGGTCAGATCCAAAGACAGGTAATCCTTGTAGAGGAAGCTGGCGCGGCCAAAGTAGCCGTTGATGCCGATCGCGTAGTGCTGCTCAGACGGAGCCGCCGGAGCGCTCACCGAGTTGCTCAGCGAGTACACCCCAGGAACCACCAGTCCACCGTTGGTAGACGCACCGAGGTAGTCGAAGTAGGTGCGGCGCACGTTCGTACCCAGGTTACCGTTGAAGTTGATGTCGCTACCGATCATGCGGTTGGCGGTCAAGATCAAGTCGAGGTTGGTCTCGGTGAAGTTCCGGTTGCGGCGAGTGTACTCGGGCACGTCAACTGAACTTACGGCGATTCGCTCTTCTTGAAGGTCCGTGTAGGTGTCCACGTTGGCGCGAGCCGTTACGTCCAACCAATCATTCAAGCGGTAGTTGGCCGTCATGTTTCCGATCAAGCGGTTGCGCTCGTCGTTCTGGTATGACTCATTCACCATGAAGTACGGGTTGTCGAAGTAGTGCGGCTGCGTGGGGTTTGCGTACAGCGGACCGTAGGGGTTCCACGTAATGTTGCGCTTCGTGTCGTTGTAGTACTGCTTCAACTTGGCCATGTCGGCACCTACGTTGAACCACTGACGGAACGACTGGTTCACGTTGCGTGAATCGTAACCGGTACCTGAACGGCCACGGCCCTTTTGCTGCGTGAAGGTAGCCATCGTGCTCACCGTCAAACGGTTTGAAGCCTTGAGGCTGCCGTTGAAGTTGAACGTGTTGCGCTGGAGGCTTGAATTCGGCTGAATACCCTTCATGTCAAACTTCGTGGCGCTCAAGCGGAAGCTTCCGTTGTCGCTGCCGCCGTCGATGGCGAGGTTGTTGTTGAAGGTCGTTGAATTCTCCCAGAACGTGGTCGGATCGTTTGCTCCGGCTACGAAGGGGTGCTTTTGGCCGTCGACCATCGATTCCCACGTGTAGACCATGAGGTTCGGGTCAAAGCGCATACCGAAGGAAGCATCTTCTTCCATCGGGGTAACCATGTCTACGTTGCCGTCTCCGTCAAAGTCGTAGTCGTACATGCGGTAGTTGGTGTAGTACCCGTTGATGGTGTCGGTGTTTCCGTAGTAGGAACCGTATCCCGGACCGTAAGACTTCTGGTATTTCACGAACGTATCTGGGTTAATGCTGCCAACCGTGATACCGCTCGAGAGGGTAACGCCGAGTCCCTTGCGGGCCGTACCTTTTTTGGTGGTGATGAGCACCACGCCGTTGGCCGCACGTGAACCGTACAGGGCCGTTGCCGCTGCACCTTTCAGTACCGTGACTTTGTCGATGTCTTCAGGGTTAATGTCCATAGCGGCGTTACCGTAGTCGTAACCGCCACGGCCCGTACGCTGGGCACTTGAGTTGTAAATGTCGTTTGAGATGGGGATACCGTCGACGACAAACAACGCTTGGTTGTTTCCGGTCAGCGACTTGTATCCTCGAACGACGACGTTCGAAGAACCACCCATCGTACCCGACTGGCGAATGGTGACCCCAGCAACCTTACCTGAAAGCGAAGCCATGAAGTTGGCGTCTTTCACTTTGGTTACTTCGGCACCG
>SYCM01000028.1 GCA_005786915.1 Bacteroidota bacterium
GAGCGCATCGCGCAGCTGCTGCATGCGGCCAGCGCCCAAGGCATTGACGTGGTCAAAACAGAAAACCTGTACCGCTTTAATGGCGTTTCGGGCTACTCCCTCGGACAAGGTCAGTAATGCCGACCATGAACCGTTTCGGCATCCTGTGTCTTGGAGCAGCCTGCGCTGCCGTTGCCGCATCGTTTACGCTAAATAACGAAGCCGAGGCCAATGTGGCCTCGGCTTTGGCTTTGGTCTTGATGCTTGCCGCGATCAAGCTCGCGGGGGCGGAGGGCTTCATCGAAACCGACGAAGCTGCTCCGCACCGCACTAAGGATTCAGAATAAGGTCCTTACCCCCACCGATAATGACCTTGGTGTTGCTCGACTTGGAGAGCTCGCGGTAGGCTTCAATCGTCTTGTACTGAATGATTTGGGGCGTCAGGCCTTCAGAGATAATCTTGTTGGCGTCGCGAATGCCCTCCGCTTCAATGATGCGGCGGTCAGCCTCTTGCCGCTCGCGCTGCAGCACAAACTCCATGCGCTGTGCTTCTTGCTCGGCTTGGAGCTTTTCTTCAATGGCTCGGTAGAGTCCGGCGGGTAGCTTGATGCTCTTCATGAGCACGGCTTCGATGACAAAGCCCCGATCTTCCAGCAGGCCCATCATGCTCTTCTTGATGGCCGTCTCGATGCCTAGTCGGTTGCCCGTGTGCATGTCTTTGGCCATAAATCCCGCGGTTACGTCGGCGGCGGCGGCGCGAAAGACCGGCAAAATCATCGACAATTCGTAGTCGGGTCCAATGCTGCCCACCACGTCGGTTGCGCGCCGTTGGTCGATGTGGTACAAGATCGAGATTTCGGCGCCCACGTTCAATCCCTCTTTAGACGGGAGGTCGAGCTTGACCTCGAGGTTGGTCGTCCGTGTCGGAACTTGAATGATGGTGGTCAGAAGCGGATTGTAGAGCCGCGGACCGGGCTGCAGTTCGCGGTTGCTGATTTTGCCGAGCGTGCGCTTGACGCCCACGTCGCCTTGGCGAACGACGGTGCAGGAGCTGAAAAGGGCCACGGCGGCGGCCAGGTACAGAATTGAGGTCCTCATGGTGGTTTTAGTTGATTTACCCGTTTGCACCAAAAATGCTGCCCAAGCCATGAGGAAACAGCTCGCATTGAAGGATTTAATGCCCGGCTCAACGACTCTTTATGGATGGCGTCAGGACGGTTGTGCAGGTCGCGGCGTTTGTGCACCTTTAGTTAATGAATCGAGCCAATTTTGAACGCGGACTGATGCTGCTCGGTGCCGCCCTCCTCGTGCTGTTTGTCTTGAGTTTCAGCGTTTCGGCACTGGATGCCTGGCAAGACGAGATTCGCCTTGCCACGGTAGGCGCCGTGGTGCTCTATGGCGCCTACAGCTTTTGGGGTCAGCCTCGCGAAGTCCCAGAAGGGGCGCCGCAACCCAACGACGCGCTGAAGCGCGAAAACGAGCAGCTGCGCCGCCGCGTGGCCGAACTGGAGCAGGCCCTGAAGGCGGCCAACGAACGCGCGAATTGATCGAGCAAGCAAAAAAAAAGCCCGCCGCATCCGCGGCGGGCCTCCCGACGGTGTAGCCCTGGCAGGAATCGAACCTGCATCTTAGGCTCCGGAAACCCACATACTATCCATTGTACTACAGAGCCGTCCTAAAGCTCGGCGCGGGGCGCTTTCGCTCGGGGCGGCAAAGGTACAATACCGCTCGCGAGAATGATCCCGCCCATCGCAACGGCAAATGAGCCCCAAAACGGCATCAGGCTGCTGCCCGTCAACAGGAATCCCGCGATAAACAGCCCAAAGCCCGCAACGAAGACCGCGGGGCGGTGGCGCACTTCAGCGCGGTACAGCCGGGGCATCTCGCTGGGTTGATGTTCCGGGCCTACAAACAGCAGGCGGACCGCCGTAAGGAAGGAAAAGTCCCTAAAGTTCTGAATCAGCCGTGCGGCAAAAAAAGCACTCACGTGAAAGGGGTCGCGCTGCTCCAACGGCTTGGTAAGCCCGTAGGTTATGGGTTCGCGGCCGTCGTGGTAGCTGTCAAACAAGCGGTCCCACACCGTGAGGATTCCGCCGTAGTTCTTGTCCAAGTGCATGTGGGCCGAGGAATGGTGGATTTGGTGAAACCTCGGCGTGACAAGGTAGCGCTCGAGGCCGATCCAAGCCGGCCAGAGTTCGCTGTGCAGCAGCGCTTGGTAAAAGGCATTGATGACGTTGGCCAATACCACGTACTCCGGGTCTAAGCCCAAAAGGATCATGGGGCTGTATACCACGACGCGCACCAGCTGGCCGAGGGGGGAATTGGCGAAGTTGACGCTGAAGTTGTATTCTTCGGCCTGGTGGTGTACCAGGTGGGCCACCCACACAATGCTGACCCGATGGGAAATGCGGTGGTAGAGGTACCAAAAGAGATCGACGACGACCATGGAAACCGCGAAATTGAGCCATCCGGGCTCGATTCGGGGTAAAACTCGGTAGGGCACGAGCTCCGCAAAAAGCCACACGCCAAAACTGAACGATAACAGCGCAAAAAGCCGCTCAATCATACCTAAAGAAAGGTTTAGCGCTACCTGGTCGCCGTCGACGCGGCGTCTGCTCCACCGAAGCATGACGTATTCGATTCCAAACGCACTCAACCCAAAAGCGATGATTAAAATTTCGGTCCAATGCATGGAGATACTATTGGAAAATGCATGCCAAATCTTCGGGCGACACCAAAAAAAAACCCAGGCAAAAAATGCCTGGGTTTCGCGCCGTGCCGGCGAAAAATGAAAATATGCCTTACTGTTGCTTCGCGAAACTGAACTCGAGGTTTAGTGTGCCCTCGGCCGGGGTCGTAATGTCGGTCGTAGTGCGAAGGCGAATGGCGGTCTCAAGGATGCTCAGCACTTCGTATCGAGTAATGGTGCCGTCGGTCGCCGTAATGATTACCGAATCGGGCGCCACGCCGTTGCCCGACTTGGCGAGCCAGGTTCCGGTGCCCGACTGCTGCCAGGGGAACGGGATGGTAAGGGCTCCGGCCACCACCTCGAGCTCGGCGTCGATGGCGTAGTTGACGCTATTGGGCTCTTGAACCATGGTAAAAAGCGACGTCGCCGCGATTGTCTTGTCGCTGGCCACGATGGGCGTTAGTCCGATGGTCGGTATGTTCACCGTACCGGCGGCTGTAATATCGTTCACCAGCCAAGTGCCTTCAAGCTTGTCGGCGAGGGTCGGCTCCTTTTTGCACGAAGCCAAGGCGAGGGCGGATACCGCCACGAGAAGTAGTTTTTTCATAGGCCTAATGTAGCAAAAAGTTGGCTTGAAAACTGAGCATGCGGGGCTCGGCCAGCAAGGCGGGTCGCGGACTCACTACCCTGTTGTTCAAGTTGGTAACCGCAGCGATCAGCGTCCACCGCTCGCTGACCTTGTACTGAAGGCGGGCGTCGGCGACGAAGTCTCCGCTCGAAGTGAAGTAGCGCGAATCCGCCACCCCCGGCACGTAAATGGCGACCAGCGGCGAGGTGAAAATGCCGTCGATGTTCTCCATAAAGCTGTTAGCGCGCAGGCTTACCGCAGCCGTCAGGCGTCGGAGCATGTATGCGACGTCCGTTTTACCCACGTGGCGGTAGCGGTACTTCAGCACGCGCTTGGACGGGTCAAGCGACGTCGTGGTGTAGCTCAGCGCGGAGCCTGCGGCATCGGTTGCATAGGTTCGGTCGGGGTCGAGCGCCAGGGGCTGCGCGTAGGTGTACGAAACCAGGGCCTGAAGGGTTCCGGGACCGAGCTTGGCCTCGCCCACCAGCGTGGCCTCGAGGCCCTGAATGCGGGTGGGACCGACGTTGAGCGAGGTGAAGCCAAAGTTGGCTAAGCCCGCGTTGGGCACATTGGCCCACTGCCCAAAACTGAATTCGAGCATGTCCCTAAACTCGGTGCGGAACAGCGCCAGGTCAGCGTAGCCCTTGAGGCCGCCACGCCCCTTAAATGCTTGACGCAAGGCGAGCTCAGCGGTCCAGCCCTGCTCGGGCTTCAGCCCAGGCCGCGGAAAAACCTGAAGCACCCCCGCCGCCGACGCGCTGAAGAGCTCGGCAATAGAGGGGTAGCGAAATCCTTGGGCCCACGAGGCGCGCAGGTGCGTGGCACGCCCGAAGGCGCGGTGCGCCCCGGCGCGAAGCACCGGGCGCTTGAACACCTCGAGCTCGTCAATGACGAAGGCCTCGTAGCGTAACCCCAAATGAGCATCCCAGCGGGCGCGGGTATAGTCCACTTGAAGAAGTCCGCCAAGGTTGGCGCTGCGGTGGTCCCCCGAAAAGAGCGGCGACGCCATTTGGCTGGCCGACCCCTGCAGGCCCACCGTCAGGGACCAGTTGCCGCGGTAAGCCTGGGCGAGGTACTCCCCGAGCAGCTGCTGCGACGTGTTGGAGTAGTCGTTGCTGTCCAGAAAACTCTTGGTGTCGATGCCCAGGGCGCGCAGGCGCAGGGTGTGCTTGATTCCGTCGCCGCGGACAATCAGGTGGCCGGCTAAAGCGCCAATGCGGCTGTCGGTCTTCGTCGCCGACGAGTCGAGCGGGGTGTAGCCGAAGCGAAAATCCTCCCACAGCAGGGCGGACCGGCTGCTGCGGTCGAGGTACTGGGCGTTGAGCCCCCACTCCGTGCGGGAATTGGGGCGGAACCGGTACTTGGCGTGCAGGCGCCCACTGGTTTCGCCGACATTGTATTGGTAGCCCTGGTCGCCAAAGGCCTGGCCGTGCACGACCCAGCCATGGCGGCCGGTGTAATCGCTACCGCTGGCGGCGAAGCGCAAGGCTCCGCGGCCGCGCGGACCGTCGTACCACCGCAGGCCCAAGCGGGGCGGTTGGCCGTAGGATTCCGCTAACGTGCTCACCATGACGCGCGGTTTGGCCGAGGGTTCCCAGGTGCGCAGGTGAATGACGCCGTTCAGCGCCGACGAACCGTACAGCGACGACGAGGCGCCTTTGACCACTTCGACTTGGTCCAGGGCCTCCATGGGCATGGCGGACCACTGCACTCCGCCCGCATCGGGGCTCAAGGCCGGAAGGTCGTCCACCAGCACCAGCACGCGGGAGCCGCTGCCGAGCGACCAACCGCTGCCCGCCCGAATGTTGGCCTGGCCGTCTTGCACGGTCACCCCAGGCGCCATTTGAAGCGTTTGCTCGATGCGCCCGTTGGGTTTGTCGAGCGCCAATCGGCTCGGAAGCACGTCCACCGACACGTAGGTCGCCGCCAAGTTGGTCGCGTTGCGGCTCACCGTGACGACGGTCTCGTCGAGGGTGATCAGGCTGTCGCTTGGCGCGGCGCTGGAAGGCTGCTGGGCCGCGAGCTGACCAACGTTTAACGCGGCTACGGTGAATAAAATAATTCGGCGCATTGCAGGTGTTGTGGCTAAGTTTACCAAAGTATGAAAACGGTTTGGATTACCGGCGCTTCGTCGGGTTTTGGTGCGGCCAGCGTGCGCTGGTTTGCCGAGCGCGGATGGCGCGTGGGCGCCTGGGCCCGCCGGGGCGATCGCTTGACCCAGCTTCGCGACGAGGTGTTGGCAGCAGTCCCCCGCGCGGAACTTTGGTTGGACACGGTCGACGTGCGCGACGCCGCGGCCGTGCAGGCTGCATGGGACCGCCGGCCCTTTGCCGAGGTGGACGTGCTCGTTAACAACGCAGGCCTCGCCCGCGGTCGCGAGTCCATCGAAGAAGGTTCACTTCAGGATTGGGACGAGATGATCGACACCAACCTCAAAGGCCTGCTGTACGTGACCCGCGCGGTTGCCCCAACCATGGTGGCCCGCGGCCAAGGGCACATCATTAACCTTGGGAGCTTGGCGGGGCGCGAGGCCTACCCGGGCGGAAACGTCTACGGCGCCTCCAAATTCGCGGTCGACGGGCTGACCGACGGCATGCGCCTCGACCTCACTCCCAAAGGCATCAAAGTCAGCCAGGTCGCGCCCGGATTAGCTGACACCGAGTTTTCGACGGTGCGCTTTCACGGCGACCGCGCCAAGGCCGAATCGGTGTACTCGGGCATGCAGCCGCTGAGCCCCGAAGACGTCGCCGAAGTCATTGGCTACATCGCCACGGCGCCCGCGCACGTCAACCTGGCCGACGTGTTGCTATTGCCCTCCGCCCAAGCCTCCTCAACCCTTGTGCGCCGATCATGAACCCCATTATTCGCCTCCCGCTGCAGCTTTTGAGCATCGGATTTCTGCTCTTGGGCGTCAAGGTCTATGCCTACTTCAGCACGCATTCCATCGCCATACTTTCAGACGTGCTCGAGTCCACCGTGCACCTCTTGGCCGGGGCCCTCACGATCTTCAGCGTATGGTACGCCCGGCAGCCTCGGGACGCCTCGCACCCCTACGGCCACGGCAAAATCGAGTTCATTTCTGCGGCGTTTGAAGGACTGCTCATGGCCATTACGGCCCTCGGAATTTTCTACCAGGCCGTGATGCACCTCGCCGAAGGCAAAATGCCCGAACACCTCAGCACGGGCCTTATATTGACGCTCGGAGCCGGCATGGTAAACGGCGCCATCGGACTGATCTACAAGCGGATGGGCCGCAAGCAGCTCTCGGTGGCGTTCACCGCCGAGGGCGAGCATTTGCTGTCGGATTTTTACTCTTCAGTGGGCGTAACCCTTGGACTCGGACTGGTGCTGTGGACCGGAATTCCGTGGATCGACCCCGCCATCGGTTTGGTCATGGGCGGAATCGTGGGCTACCAGAGCTTCTCGGTGCTGCGCAAGGCCTTAGCCGGCCTGATGGACGCCGCCGACGTGAACGTACTCGAAAAGGTAGTCGCCACCCTGGACCAGCAGCGCAAGCGGGAGTGGATTGACGTGCACCACTTTAGGCTGGTGCACTACGGCGGCCAGTACCACGTCGACGCGCACCTTACCCTGCCCCACTACTGGGACCTGCAGCGCGTGCACGACGAAGTCGACGCAATGGAGGATTTGATTTCGAGCACTTTTGAGCACGAGGTCGAGTTTTCGGTGCACGCAGACCCCTGCGTACCCGATTCTTGCTCGCTTTGCCAGGTCGCGGATTGCGGCGTTCGGGCCCACGCCTTTGAACGCACGATTCCATGGACCGTCGAGAACGTGCTCGTCAACGGCAAGCACAGCCTAACCCGGAACGACTTATGAGTTCCGCCCTGGACCGCCTGCTGCGCTACGTGCAGTTGGATACCCAAAGCGATCCGCGCTCGACCGCGTCGCCCACCACCGAAAAGCAAAAGGACTTGGGGCGCCTGCTCGTGGCCGAGCTGCATGCTTTGGGCCTCCGCGACGCCGAGCTCGACGCCCACGGCTACGTGTACGCTACGCTCGCCGCAACGACCGACCGAGCCGTGCCGGTGGTTTGCTGGTGCGCCCACATGGACACCTCCCCCGAGGCTCCCGGCGCCGGAGTTCAGCCGATCGTGCACCGCAACTACGACGGCGGGGTAATTCAGCTTCCGTACGAGGGCATCGTGCTCGATCCTGCGGAGCATCCGGATTTGCGGGACCAGGTGGGTTCCGCCATTGTGACGGCCGACGGACGCACGCTGCTCGGCGCCGACAATAAAGCGGGAATCGCCGAAATCATGGCCGCGGTGGAGTGGCTCGTCGCGCACCCCGAAGTGGCGCACGGAACGATCAAGATTCTGTTTACGCCCGATGAAGAGGTCGGCCGCGGAACCGCCCACCTCGACCTGGCCCGGCTGGGCGCCGACTTCGCCTACACGGTCGACGGCGAACGCCGCGGAACCCTTGAAGACGAGACGTTTAGCGCCGACGGAGCCGTACTCACCTTCACCGGCGCCAACACCCATCCCGGTTTTGCCAAAGGCAAAATGGTCAACGCGCTCAAGGGGGCCGGGGCCCTACTCGACCGCCTACCCCAGGACTGGAGCCCTGAGGGCACCGAAGGCACGGAGGGTTTCGTGCACCCCTACGAGGTGAACGGCGGCGTGGAATCCGTTCAGATTCATTTTATTTTGCGCAGCTTTCGCACGGCCGACCTGGCGGACTACGCCGAGCGCCTCCGCGCCCTCGCGGCCGAAGTCTGCGCCGAGCGACCGGGGCTCAAGTTCGCACTCGGCGTGCGCGCGCAGTACCGCAACATGAACGAGGTGCTGGACCGCCATCCCGAGGTCGCCAACCATGCCGAAACGGCCATGCGCCGCGCCGGGCTCACTCCCGAACGGGGTCGAATCCGCGGCGGAACCGACGGCAGCCAACTCAGCTTCATGGGTTTGCCTACCGTAAACATTTTTGCCGGCGAGCACGCCTTTCACAGCCGCTACGAGTGGGTCAGCGAGGCCGACATGGAATTCGCGGTCCAAACATTGATCGAGCTGGCCCAAGTTTGGGCGGAAGCCAGCAACTAGCAGCCAGCAGCTTGCTATTTGCGGCGGAGCGCCCAAGCGTCCAGCGAGTAGCCGCCCGCGCCGAGGAGCATGGTCGCCAAAAACGGAATCGCGAAGAGCAGCGAGTGCTCCTTGTCGCCCAAGGCGTCGGCCCAGTGGGCCCCAAAGGCCGCCACCAGCATCGTAAAGGCGGCGGGGGCTGCAAACCAGCGGGTTTTGAAGCCAACGATCATGGCCAGCGGAGCGACGAATTCGCCAAAAACCGCCAAGGCGAGGCTGACTTCAGGGCCAAGTCCCGCAAAATCATAAAATTGAATTTCTCCCCCGGCGAGCAGCTTGAGTAGCTTGGGGTATCCATGGGTGAGCATGAGGGCGGCGGGACCGATGCGCAAAAGGGCGAGGCCGAGGTCGTTGAAGAATTCGCGGTTCATGGAACCAAGATACGTGAGGCGATAGATTTAGGACAGCGCCAACAAATTGACTCTATAGTTCGCCGATTTTTTCGTACTTGGGGGCATGAAGATGATTCCCCAAGGCTTTAGCGACCGTGCGCCCCGAAGTCCGCTCCACGTGCGCCATGTGTTGCGAGATGGGCAATTGATACCGTGGACTGGCCCGGTTCTGCCGGTCGAATCACCGCTTTGCGATCCTTTGACTGGGCAGCGATTCGAGCTAGGCAGCCTTCCTCGAATGGACTCCGCCGCGGGCCTTATGGCACTCGATTCAGCAGAACGGGCTTTCGACCACGGACGAGGCGAATGGCCCTCGGCAACGACGGCACATCGCATCAGCGCCGTTGAACGCTTCATTGAATCAATGCTCGCCGTACGCACTGAGGTAGTCGACTTGCTAATGTGGGAGATTGGTAAGTCAGAGGCTGACGCCGCCAAAGAATTTGACCGAACCGTCGACTATTTGCGCGACACGATTCGAAGCGTTAAAGAAATGGACCGCAACGCGGTTAGGTTTGGGGAGGACTCTGGATTTGTGGCTCAAGTGCGCAGGGTGCCCCTAGGGGTTTCGCTCATCATGGGACCCTACAATTATCCGCTGAACGAAACGTTTACTACGCTCTTTCCTGCGCTGCTCATGGGGAACACCGTGGTGTTCAAGCCCGCGAAGTACGGGGTGCTGCTCGTTGCTCCGCTGCTGCAGGCGTTTTGCGACAGTTTTCCGCCAGGAGTAGTCAATATTTTGTTTGGCAAAGGGCGCGAAACCGTCAGCGACATCATGGCCTCAGGTAAGATATCGGTGCTCTCGTTTATCGGAACCAACCAAGGCGCCAACGACCTCAAGCGGCTGCACCCGCACAGCCACCGCCTGCGCGCCGTCTTGGGCCTCGATGCCAAAAATCCAGGAATCACCCTCGCCGATGCCGACCTCGACTTAGCGGTGAATCAAACCCTTGCGGGGGCACTCAGCTTCAACGGTCAGCGGTGCACGGCACTCAAAATTCAGTGGGTCCACCGAAGCCTGCATGACGCCTTTGTAGCCCGGCTCATTGAAGGGGTCGAACAGCTTCAGTGGGGTGCTCCATGGGATTCCGGGGTAAAAATCACTGCGCTTCCGGAGCACGGAAAAACAGACTACCTGCAGGCCTTGGTGGACGATGCCCTCACGCGCGGTGCGCAGGTTGCCAATCCAAGTGGAGGGCAGCGGTCCGCCACATTTTACAGCCCCACAGTGCTCGTGGGTGTGACCTCAGCCATGCGGATTTACCACGAAGAGCAGTTCGGCCCGATTGTGCCGGTAGTAGCATTTGACGACGTTTCCGAGCCACTGAACTACCTGATTGAGTCTCCTTTTGGACAGCAGGTGAGCATATTTGGACGTGATACCAAAGTGATTGGTCCGCTCGTCGACGCTTGCGCACACCAAGTTGGACGCATCAACCTGAACGCCCAAGCACAGCGGGGACCGGACGCGTTTCCGTTCACAGGCCGCAAGGATTCGGCCGAAGGAACCCTCAGTGTACACGACGCGCTACGCGCTTTCTCGATTCGGAGCATGGTAGCCTTTCCAGCTACTTCCGCCAATAAAGAGGTGGTTTCCGCCGTTTTGCGCGAGCGGACCAGCAGCTTTTTATCAACCGACTTTTACCTGTGACCGTCGACGCCTACCTCCAAGCCCTACCCGAAGCCCAGCGC
>SYCM01000029.1 GCA_005786915.1 Bacteroidota bacterium
CGAGTTCCAGCCCTACTACGTGGTCTATGCCTTGACCAAGACGGTCGTGTTTGCCTTCATCATCAGCTCGGTATCGGCCTGGTACGGCTACCACGTCAAGGGCGGAGCCGTTGAAGTCGGCAAAGCCAGCACCAAGGCGGTCGTCGCCATGTCGTTCAGCATCATTTTGTTCAACTACATCCTCACGGATGTCATGCTCCAGTAAGCGGTGATCGAGGTGCGCGGAATCAAAAAAGCCTTTGGCGACCAAGAGGTCCTCAAGGGCATCGACATGGTCCTTCAGCCGGGGCAATGCAACCTCATCATTGGTTCAAGCGGTTCCGGAAAGACCGTAATGCTCAAGTCCATCGTGGGCCTCATACAGCCCGACGCCGGCCAAGTCCTGCTCGACGGGCGCGACTGGACCGCCATGAAGGAGCGCGACCGCAAGGTGCTGCGCCAAGAGATGGGCATGGTGTTTCAGGCGTCGGCGCTGTTCACCAGCTTGAGCGTCGAAGAAAACGTGCGCTTTCCGCTCGACTTTTTTTCGACGATGTCGGCGGCTGAAAAAGACCAGCGGGTCGCCTTTTGCCTGGACCGCGTGCGGATTCCGCAGTCGGCCCTCGCCAAAAACCCCGCGGAACTCTCGGGCGGAATGCAAAAGCGCGTAGCCATTGCCCGCGCCATCGTCCTCAACCCCAAGTACTTATTTTGCGACGAACCCAACTCTGGCCTCGACCCTGAAACGTCGATTGTCATTGACCAGCTCATCCAAGAAATCACCCACGAATTCGGGATGACCACGGTGGTGAATACCCACGACATGAATTCCGTGCTTGAAATCGGCGACCACGTGGTGCTCATGCGCCACGGCTACAAGGTTTGGGAGGGCGCGGGCCCCGACATCCTTCATTCGACCGACGAAGAAGTCGTCGACTACGTGTTTCGCAGCGCGCTATTCAAGCGGGTGCGGTCGGCTTTGGGCTAAATCTTGAGCCAAGTGAATCAGATTACCGAGTGGGTTCAACGGCTGGTGTACCACATTGCCTCACTGTGGTTCCGTGCTCAGAAAAAGGAGGAGAATGATGGTCAAGGAGTAGGCATTGTGGTCCTTACTCAAGGCGAGTCCAAGTACCTTTCTGAATGGGTGGTATACTACCTCAAGGTTTTATTGGTTGATCGATTGATGATTATCGACAACAATGCTACACCCGACGCAAGCATCCCCGTATTGATGGAGTCTTTTCCAAACCAAATAGTTACACATTGGGAGCCTAAGCCGATCCGCAGCGTTTTGAGCCAGGTGGAATTGCTCAATAAATACATGTCCAAGTATCGAAAATCCTTTGCGTGGATTGGCTGCATCGATTCCGATGAGTTTGTGGCGCTTCCAAAAGGCTATCCCTCACTTACCTCGTTCCTCGACAGCAAAGGTGCTTTTGCGGACTCTATTTACTTGGGCTGGAAGATGGTTGGTCCCGCAGATTCTGAATACTATACAAAGTCATCTTCTCTTATACTCTCTTCATTCCACTCGGCCAACGATGACTTTCCGCCCCATCAATTAGGTAAGAGTTTTGTTCGGACGGAGGCCTTCGGACGCTTCTTGTATGGACCCCATCAACCCATATTGCGGGGGGGGGGTAAATCGGAGATGATTTCGCATACGCTCTACCACTACTATTTTCGAGATGAATCTTTTTTCGAGCAAAAGATCAAACGCCGGCAAGAGTCCTTCCGCTACCAAGATGAGCGATCCGTGTTTCATCGAAACCTTAACTTATGCTCCGTACTGCCCCTTGATCCACTTAGCGTATTCAGTCTAGCGGAATTCAGTAGGCAGTGGCCTAAGTATAAGCGCTTGCACTGATAGCCAACGATCCTCTAACCAAGACAGCGCTCCGCAACCTCCCAAATCTTCGCCAAAGTCTCGGGCTGGTCCCAGTTTTCGGCGATTCCGGGCCACTGCATCACCTCGGCGAAGACGCGGTCCATCTGGCGTCCGCGCTCGAGGGCTACCGAGTAGGGAATGTGGCTGAAGGTCACCTGCGTGTAGAGCGGAATCCATTGGTCGGGCCGCTGGGCGTGCAGCTTGGACTCAATCTTTTTGCGGAGCAAAAACTCGGGCTGGCCGGTCAGGTCGCGCATTTCAATGAAGTTCAGCAGGGCCAGCTCGGCGATGGCGTCGGCGTTGGGCTTGCGCTCCGCCTCAAAGGCGGGGAAGAGGGTCGCGGGGTCCTCGCCCAGGGCGTCCATCATGCGGTTCAGCTCGAAGCAGTCTTCGAATCCGGAATTCATTCCTTGGCCGTAAAACGGAACGATGGCGTGCGTTGCGTCGCCAAATAAGACCACCTTTCCCTTGGACCAGGGCCAGCTGCGCACGATGCTGAGCTTGCTCACGGGGTTTTGCGCCCATTGCTCTTTGAAGTCGGGCATCAGGGCGAGGGCGTCGGCAAAAAATTCCGCAAAAAAGACCTCGGCGGCCTCAGGGCTGTCGAGTGCGGCGAAGCTCACGGGTCCCTCGTTCGGGAAGAAGAGGGTCATCGTGAAGCTGCCGTCGGGGTTGGGCAAGCCAATCAGCATGTAGCTGGCGCGCGGCCAGATGTGCAGGGCTTCGCGCTCGATCAGCGAGGTGGCGTTCGGTCCGGCGGGAATCAGCAGCTCCTTGTATCCGTGGTCGATGACCTGCTCGGTCCACTCCATGGCGCCCTGGGCCTGCAGGGCTTTGCGCAGGCCGGAATTGGCTCCGTCGGTCGAAAATACGGCGTCAAAGGAGCCCGAACCTGGTCCGTTGGGGGTGGTCCATTTAATGCGGCCTTCGGTGGCGTCGTCGAGGTCGGTCTCGTGCTCAAAGTGCAGGCGCACGTTGGCGTACTTCTCGGCCTCGGTCATGAGGGCCATGTTGATTCCGCCCCGCGAAACCGACCAAATGGCTTGGCCTTGCTCGCCGTAGTGTTGCGTCGTGATCGTGCCGTCGACAGCGTGCATGACGCGGCGGTACATGGGAATCGCTTCGCGGCGAACGGCTTCGGCCACGCCGACCGCCTCGAGGGCGCGCCAGCCGCGGTCGCTCAGGGCGAGGTTGATCGAGCGTCCGCCCTTGTAGCCGGCGCGGCGCGAATCGGCGCGGCGCTCAAAAACGTCAACCTGGTACCCGCGCTGGGCGAGGAACGTGGTCCAAAGGCTCCCCACGAGGCCAGAACCCACTACGGCGGCGTGCTTCGACATAGTTACTGCATTAATGATTCGGCGAGCAGGGCCTCGAGTCGGGCCAGATCGCGGTACGAAGAGTAGAGCGGAGCCACGGCCATTCGCACCGTTCCCGGCTCGCGCCAGTCGGCGTATACCCCGCGGGAGACGAGGTAGTCGAAGAACCGTCGGTCGCGACCGACGAACTGCACCGACACCTGTGAACCTCGGTGATCGGGCTCGCGAGGCGTGAGCACCTTGATTTCTTGTCCGGTCTGCGCGGAGACGTGGTCGAGAAGCCCGAGGAGTACGTCGGTCATCGCCAGCGACTTGGCGCGGTAGGCGTCGAGGTCGGCGCGGTCAAAGACGTCGAGGGAGGCGCGCTGGGCGGCCATTCCGAGAACCGGCGCGTTGGACCACTGCCAGGATTCGGCGCTGTGCTCGGGCACGAACGCGGGCGGCATTTTAAACCGGCTGGCCTTGTCGTGGCCCCACCAGCCGGCGAGGCGAAAGGTTTCGGGTCCGTGGTGGCGTTCGTGGACGTAGAGTCCGGCGACGCCGCCCGGGCTGGAGTTCAGGTACTTGTAGGAGCACCATGCAGCGAAGTCGACGCCCCAGTCGTGCAGCTTGAGCGGAATATTGCCCATCGCGTGGGCCAAATCCCAGCCGACGAGCATTCCCTGGGCTTGGGCGGCCGCGGTGATCTCTGCGATGGGGTAGGCGCGGCCGGTGAAGTAGTGGACTCCGCCCAGCAAAAGCGTGGCGCCGCGGCGGCCGTGCTCGGCGATGGCCTTTAGGACCTCGTCGGGGGTGGGGGCGCCTTCGGGATCGGTTCCGCGAATTTCAAAAAGCTCGCCGTTGGCATGCCACTGCGCCTGGCTGGCGAGGGCGTACTGGTCCGAGGGAAAAGCCTTGGCTTCGCACATCAGCAGCGGACGCTCGGCCGTCGGACGGTAAAACGACGCCAACAGGGTGTGCAGGTTGCCGGTGAGCGAACCCATGGCGACGACTTCAGACGGCTTGGCGCCGGCCAATCGGGCCAGCGAACCGGTCAGTCGCTCGTGGTAGGGCATCCAGGGATTTGGGCCATGAAAATGCGCCTCGACGCCGTACTGCCGCCAGCTCGCCAGTTCGGTGGCGAGGGCGTGTTCGGTACCGCGGGGCTGAAGGCCTAACGAGTTGCCAGTCAGGTAAATAACCTCCTCGCCGTCGAGGGTGGGGAAGTGGAATTCCGCGCGGAGCGGAGCAAGCGGATCGGCGGCGTCGCGAAGGGCCGCTTCGTTAATGCTGATAAAACGGTTCATAAGGGCTGAACAAGCCTGCGCAAGGTAGGTTATACCACTAGTAATTTTGCTCGCTCAACCGCTTTAATTCCGCCCGCCATGCAGGGAAGTTTCGAAGGCCGACACATCGGCCCCCAGTCCGAAGAACAACAGCAAATGCTTCAAGCAATTGGGGTGAAAAGCCTCGATCAGCTGATCGACGAAACCGTCCCTGCGGGGATCCGCAGTCCGCGCCCGCTCGACATCGCGCCGGCGATCAGCGAGCCGGAATACCTGCGCCACATTTACGGCGTTTCGCAGAAAAACAAGGTGTTCACGAGCTACATCGGTCAGGGCTACCACCCCGCCGCGCTTCCCGCCGTCATCCAGCGCAACATCCTTGAGAATCCG
>SYCM01000030.1 GCA_005786915.1 Bacteroidota bacterium
CTTGGAGGCCGACCTCTTCAACTCAGGTGTACGCCCCGCCATCAACGTAGGTATTTCGGTATCTCGCGTAGGTGGTTCGGCCCAGATTAAGCCGATGAAGAAGGTTGCCGGTACCTTGAAGCTCGACCAAGCTCAGTACCGCGAACTCGAGGCTTTTGCCAAGTTCGGGTCCGACCTCGATGCCGCCACGATGAACGTCATCAACAAGGGTCGCCGCAACGTAGAAATATTGAAGCAATCGGTCAACACGCCGATGAGCGTAGAAAAGCAGGTGGCGATCATCTACATCGGAACCAAAGGCATGCTCAACAGCGTCCCCGTGAACAAGGTCAAGGCGTTTGAATATGCCTTCATCGAGTACATGGAGGCCAAGCACCGCGACGTCCTCAACGCCATTCGCGGCGGAGCTTGGGGCGACGCCGAAATTGGCGCGATCGAAGCGGCGGCTAAGGAAATCATCCCGGCGTACGCCAGTTAAGTTTGCGCTAAACCATGGCAAACCTCAAGGAACTCCGTAACCGCATTTCGTCGGTATCGAGCACGATGCAGATCACGTCGGCCATGAAAATGGTTTCGGCGGCGAAGCTGAAGCGTTCGCAAGATGCCATCGTGCAGATGCGTCCCTATGCGGAAAAATTGGGCATTCTGATGACCAACGTCAGCGCTACGCTTGACGCTTCAGATAACCCGTTTGCCGTTCAGCGCCCGCTGCGCCGCGTACTCCTGATACCGGTTACGGCCAACCGCGGCTTGTGCGGAGCGTTCAATTCATCCGTGCTCAAGCGCACGAAGGCTGTTTCAGAGGCTTTTGCGGCGAGCGGCGTTTCGGTGGACCTCTTTGCCCTCGGCAAAAAAGGCCGGGACCAACTGCGCAAGCACGAGAATTTGACGGGCAGCGACATTGACGCCGTGACCAACGTAACGTTTGAAGCGGCGCGCGCGCTGGCCGACGACGCGATGAGCCGCTTTGCCGACGGAACCTACGACCAGGTCATTTTGGTATACAACCAGTTCAAGAACGCCGCCGTTCAGTTGGTGCGCGACGAGGTGGTCCTGCCGATTCCCCAGCCGTCCGCCACACCGTCGAGCGACTACCTTTTTGAGCCGAACAAGGCAGATTTGCTGAACAGCTTGATTCCGACCCACATTCACATTCAGTTCTACAAGGCGCTTCTGGACTCACAGGCGTCGGAACACGGTTCGCGTATGACCGCCATGCACAAGGCTACCGACAACGCCAAGGGAATGCGCGACGGCCTCAAGCTGGAGTACAACAAGGCGCGTCAGGCTGCGATCACCAACGAGATATTGGAAATTGTAGGAGGTGCAGAGGCCCTAAATGGCTAAAGTCCACCGCAGTTTTGTTTTTTCAGGCTCCCTCGGGAGCCTGTTTTTTTAGCGGCCAACCGGATAAGGCGCCTCGGGTTTTATCTTGGTCGGATGAACGCACTTGTCCGCTCCGCTCTGCTGGCCGCCGCTCTGTTGGCCGCAACTCAACCGTCTGAAGCCCAGTCCAAAGGGAATTCCAAGAAAGCCAAAGCCGCGGCCGCTGCGCCGGCCGCTCCGACCGACAAAAAGGTAACGATTGCCTCGAAACTCAAAAACGCGGTCGCCTACGACGGCTTGATGAAGGTCTACCAAGACACCACCGACGGCAAGCTCTACCTCAAGCTGTTGGCGGACCAATTCAACCGCGAGTTTATTTACTGGAGCTACGCGGAGAACGGGGTGGCTTCGGTCGGATTCAACCGCGGCTCGTTTCGCGCCAATGAAGTCTTCACCATTCGCCGTTACTTGGACCAGGTTCAGTTCGAGATTCAAAATACGGCCTACTACTTTGATCCGGCATCGGCGCTGAGCAACTCGGCCGAAGCCAACATTAGCCCGGCCGTGCTGCTGAGCGAAAAAGTAGTCGCCGAAGACCGCGCCAAGGGCGAGGTCCTCATCGACGCCACTGGACTCTTCTTGGGAGAGGTCCTGGACCGGGTGAAGGCGCCGTCGACTCCGGGAAGCCGCGAGTTTGGTCTCGGCACCTTGAGCAAGACCAAGTCGCGCTTGACTCACGTGCGTTCCTACCCTGAAAACACGGACGTGGTCGTAGACCTGGTATACGACAACCCGAACGGAGCCGGAGGCGGTCCCGACGTGACCGATTCGCGCTACGTAACCGTCCGTCTGCAGCACAGCATTTTGGCGATGCCGGCGTCGGACTATGCGCCGCGCCGCGACGACGCCCGCGTCGGGTATTTTGGCCAGCAAATCAACGACATGACCAGCCCGGCGGCGGCCAACTACCGCGACGTCATCAACCGTTGGAAGCTCGTTAAGAAAAACCCCGACGAGCCCATTAGCGAGCCCGTAGAACCCATTACGTGGTGGATCGAAAACACGACGCCGCTGGAGTTTCGCGACGTCATTCAGCGCGCTGGCGAGGCGTGGAACGAAGCCTTTGAAAGAGCGGGCTTCAAAAACGCCGTTGTAGTCAAGGTTCAGCCCGACGACGCCAACTGGGATGCCGGAGACATTCGCTACAACGTGCTGCGCTGGACTTCGAGCCCCTTTCCCCCCTTTGGCGGCTATGGCCCCAGCTTCACCAACCCGCGCACCGGACAGATTCTGGGTGCCGACATCATGTTTGAGTACGTGTTTGTGGCCAACCGCCTCAAACAGGCCGCGCTATACAACAATCTGGGCCTTGTAGACGCCCTGGCCGAGGAGCCCGAGCACGAGGGCGACCACGCCGCCTGCCGCGCGGGCCACTACCTGCAGCAGTCCGCGCTCTTTGGCATGCAAGCCCTGGCCGCCTCGGGCGCCAGCGAAGCGCAGAAAAAGCGCTACCTCGAGGAGTCCCTGTACTACCTCGTGCTGCACGAAATGGGCCACACGTTTGGACTGAACCACAACATGAAGGCCTCGCAGCTGCACCTTCCGAAGGACATGCACAACCGTGCGCTGACCGAACAAGTGGGTCTGGTGGGGTCGGTCATGGATTACCCCGCGGTGAACGTGAGCCTCGACCCGAGTAAGCAGGGGCAGTACTTCACCACGAAACCCGGCCCTTACGACCTGTGGGCTATTGAATACGGCTACAGCACGGGCCATGCCGACGCCGACGCCGA
>SYCM01000031.1 GCA_005786915.1 Bacteroidota bacterium
GACATACCAGTAGTTCGATCCGAGGGCGGCATTGACCGCCATCATGGCAAACCCAACAAGATTGGTAATGCCAATGACCCGCCAAAAAAGAGCGCGCGGCAGGCGCGCTCCGCCCCGCACAATGAGGTAGAGCGGAATCACCACCACCGACGAGTGCGCCGTGTAAAACTGCGTCACGTACCCGATCGTGGTTGACGACTCCAGCGCGGGCGTGAGGAAAGCTTGAATTCCGCCCAAAGGACCCCAAAACGCCACGAGCGGCAGGGCCCATTTTTGCTTGAGTACCAAGTGGGCAAAAAGCAAGAACTGGCTGAAGCTGCACATGTGCAAGGGCAGCGACTCGCGGACGTTAAACGTGCCGTCGGCCAGCGCCATCCACCAGTACCACGATTGGTTGGCCAGCACGGTCCATCCCAAAATCTTCTCCCATCGGGCGAATTGGGGATGGCCGGCGCGGGGCGCTACCGTGAAAAAGACGAGAAAAAACAGGGCCAGAATTCCGTAGCCAGCCCACCAAATCGGGCCGCCGACCTCGACGACCACCATGTCCCATTCTCCCATTATGCGGTGCGGTTAATGCGCTTCCAAAAAAGCAGCGTGAGCACCCCGTAGTGAAGGGCCCCCGCCGCGAGAAAACCGAGGATGTAGAACGGCCAATCGCCCATAATGAACGGGTTTTCCACCATGGGGCGCTGGCACAAAAACATGTAGTTAGCGTCGACCAGGTAGTTGACGAGTCCCACGGGCGCCATGAGCAGCACGTTGATTCCAAGCACTTTAGCCCAGGTCCACTTGCCGATCATCCAGCCGCGGGCAAACACAAAGTAGAGCGGAATGATGATGATTCCGCCGTGGACAATGTAGTACTCGGCGTACATAAACGGCGTGTCGCCGCCCGTGAGCTCCGGAGTGAGGAGGCTGTGAAACCCGCCCACTATTCCCCAGAAAAACAGGGGGTAAAAGGCCCATCGCGCCCCAAACGCGAGAAGCAGGATGCTCAGGATGCGGCTGAATCCGCACAAGTGCATTTCGAGGTTGTCGTGGACGTTCCACAGCCCCGATTGGTAGAGGTAGAGGTGCTTGACGAGCAGCAGCGCCGCCAGGGCATAGCCCCACCAGCGCTCGAAGATCCGGAGTTCTTCGCCCTTCCACGTACGGGCGGCCGCGAAAACCACCGCGGCGTAGGTGGCAAAAATGCCGATTCCGCCCCACCATCCGGCAGAGCCGATGGTGTAGACGGCGTGTTCAATGACCAAAAATGACATGTGCGTTGCGTTTAGGTGACGTCAATTTAGCACAAAGACACTAGTCGGCGCACATTCAAAAACTTGGCTTGCGCTTTTCGAGGAAGGCCGCGGTGCCTTCGGCAAATTCTGCCGTCCCAAACCGAGTTCCGAACTCGGCGATTTCGGCGGCAAATCCCGGTCCGCCCTCGAGGGCCGCGTTGGTGCAGCGAATGATGGCAGCCTGCGCGTCGCCCGAGGCCTTGAGGAACTGACGCGCCATGGCTTCAGCGGCCTCAAGCAGCTGGTCGGGCTCGTGAACGGAATTTACCAGGCCCCAGGCCTCGGCCTTGGCGGCGTCGATCATGCTGGCGCTGAACATCATTTCCAGCGCGCGGCCCTTGCCGACGAGCTGCGCGAGGCGCTGGGTGCCGCCGTAGCCGGGAATGACCCCCAACGAGGCCTCGGGAAGGCCCATCCGCGCCGTGGTCGACGCCAGGCGCACGTGGCACGCCATCGCGAGCTCTAGACCCCCGCCCAGCGCAAACCCGTTGATCGCGGCGAGGTAGGGCTTGCGCGCTTGGGCAATGCGGTTGAACAGCAGTTCGTGGCCGCGCTGGGCCAAGGCGGTGCCTTCAGCGGGCGAATACCCCGCAAATTCGGCGATGTCGGCGCCGGCGACAAAGCTCTTGGGGCCCGCTCCCGTCAGCACAACGGCCCGCACGTCGTCGCGCGCGTCTAGGGCCACCACGTGCTCGTGGAGCGCTTGGATCGTGGGGGCGTTGAGGGCGTTGAGCGCTTCGGGGCGGTCAATCGTCAAAAATGCGATGCGGTCGCGGACGTCAAGGCGGACAGTAGGCATGCGGCGGCGTGTTGGGTTGGAGAGTTGGCGTACTTTGGCCGTTCCAAAGATACCTCCTGTGCTCAAGCGCCTTCAACGTTGGATTCAAAACAAGTCGGGCATCGGCGAAAACCGCGATGCGCTGGACGTGCTGCGCCGCCGCGTCGACGCCCTGGCCGCCGTGCAGCAGCAGCACCTCCCTGAGGAGCTGGCGCTGCCTTGGGTTCCCGAAGGGCTCGCTGGCGTTTCGCTTGCGGTTCATCGGGCCGACGCCATGTTTCGCTACCCCTTGAGCGTTTCGGGCGGAGACTGGAAGCGCGCGGCCCACGAGTACTTCGAGACCGGGCGCGGGTTGGCCGAAACCCTCCGGCGCGTTCATCCCGCCCCGCAAGACCTCCTCGAGTTTGGGTGCGGCTACGGCCGAGTGGGGCGCTATTTGCCCTCTGCCTTCCCGAAATCGCGGCGCTGGGCCTACGACCCCAAAGCCGGGGCCGTAGCCTTTCAGCAGGC